>NZ_JBFAKW010000013.1:0-37834 GCF_040655955.1 Streptomyces sp. NPDC050263
CCTGGGCGCGGCCGACCAACTCGTCGATGAGCTGGTCGTCCACCCCCTTCGCCGGCTGCGGCTCAGCGGCCTCGACGGACTCGGCCTCGGTCACGCTGTCGCTGGTCATCGATGCATCTTCCTTGATCAGGAGTTACACCGATCGTTTTACAGTCCCAGCCCTGGCCGGCCACCCCCTCCCGGACCCGGACACCGTCCTCGTCCTCTCGCACTGGCGCTTCGCTGGCATCGGCCTGACCGCCGCCGAATCCTGGCTCGCCACCTCACGGCGACCCGACACCCCGGACACGGAAGGAGACTCGTCGTGGACCGCCGACGAGACGAACTGATGACCGTCCCGCAGATCCTCGCCGAGCTGGGCGGAGTCTCCCGCCGTACCTTCTATCGCTGGCGCGAACTGGGGCATGCTCCGGAGGCGATCAAGCTGCCGAATGGTGAACTCCGGTTTTGGCGAAGTGACTTCACCTCGTGGCTCCACGGACTGGGGGAGGCCGCGTGAAGTCCTACGACGTGCGGATCTGGAGCATCCGCAAAAGGCCTACGAAGAAGGCCTCGTACGAGGTGCGCTGGAGGGTAGCCAGCACGCTGCCGTTCTCCGAGACTTTCCGAACCAAGGCACTCGCCGACAACTTCCGTGCGCAGCTACTCAGGGCCGTTCAGAACGGGGAGGCGTTCGACTCGGAAACGGGTCTGCCGGACTCGATGGCATCCGCCAAACCGTCCCTCACCTGGTATGACTTCGCGCGGGCGTACATGGCCATGAAGTGGCCGCACGCCGCGCCGAACTCCCGAGACAGTGCTAACGAGACGATGACGCTCGTCACGACACAGCTGCTCGACGACAGGCCGGGTCGGCCTGCTGATGACGTGCTTCGACGTGCACTGCGTGGCTGGGCCTTCGTCGTCCAGGGCGCGAACGAGGAACCGCCGCCTGTCGACATCACGAATGCCCTGCGCTGGGTGGCCAAGGCATCGCTGCCGTTGGCGACGCTCAAGAACCCGGCGGACATCCGACGCATCCTCGACTCCCTCAAGCTCACGCTGTCCGGTGCCACGGCCGTCGCCGAGACAGTGCAGCGTAAGCGGGCTGTCCTCTTCAACGCCCTCGCCTACGCAGTCGAGTTGGGGGAGCTCCCTGAGAACCCGGTCACCCTCGTGAAGTGGAAGCCACCCAAGGTGACCAAGGAAGTGGACCGCCGCGTCGTCGTGAACCCTCGGCAGGCCGGGGAGCTCCTGGCCGCAGTCTCGTACGTGGGCGGGTACCGCCGGGCTCGCGGACGTCGGCTCGTCGCGCTGTTCGCCTGCATGTACTTCGGTGGCCTCCGTCCCGCTGAAGCGGTGGCGCTGCGGCGCCAGGACTGCACGTTGCCGGACAGTGGGTGGGGCTCCCTGATCCTGGAAAAGAGCCGCCCGACCGTCGGTAAGCGCTGGACCGGTACCGGCGCCGTTCACGACGACCGCGGCTTGAAGAACCGACCGGCGAACGAGACACGCGTCGTCCCGATCCCGCCCCGCCTGGTGCAGATGCTCCGCGCGCACATCGGGGAGTTCGGCACCGCGAAGGACGGCCGGCTGTTCGCCAACGAACGTGGGGGAGTGGTCGCCTCGACGACGTACTGGCGTGTCTGGGACGAGGCGCGGCACCTGGCGCTCACGCCAGAACAGGCGGCGTCGCCGCTGGCGGCTCGACCGTACGACTTGCGGCACGCGGCGCTGTCGTCCTGGCTCAACGCCGGCGTGGATCCCACCGAGGTTGCGGAGCGCGCGGGCAACAGCGCCGAGGTGCTCCTCAGCCGGTACGCGAAGTGCCTCGACGGGCGGCAGGACGTCGCCAATCGCCGGATTGCCGAACTCCTCGGCGAGGACGGCGGCCAGGAGGACGGGCACGGCGGCGGGCCCTGATCCCGACACACCTCCGACACACGCACCTGCGGCATGATGGCCCCTGGACTTCGGTCCGGGGGCCTCGTCGTTTCCTGGGGCCGACCTGCGGTTTTCTGCCCTGCGGCCTGGCCGCGAATAGGCCGCGGGCTCCGACATACGGCCGCTCCGAGCGGCACATGGCTGCACATACGCCAAGACCCCGTCCTCAGCGAAAGCGCTGGTGGCGGGGTCTTTGGGCACCGTATGAAGGGTGCCCCCGGCAGGATTCGAACCTGCGCACACGGCTCCGGAGGCCGTTGCTCTATCCCCTGAGCTACGGGGGCGTATCGGCCGGGAGGGTGTTGCTCGCGGCGACGGGTAGAACACTACCAGCTCGTTCAGGGTGTTCATGAACGGGTTTCTGTGGGGTGGAGGAGGGGGTGTGGGTCGCCCGCACGGGGTGGAAGTGGGGAAAACCCGGACGCGGTGGCCGGTCCCGACCTACTCTCGAGTTGTGTCAGGCGCGTCGGGCCGGGTGCTTGTTGTGGACGACAACAAGGTCATCCGGCAGCTGATCAGGGTCAATCTCGAGCTGGAGGGCCTCGAGGTCGTGACCGCGTCCGATGGTGCCGAGTGTCTGGATGTCGTTCATCAGGTGCGGCCCGATCTTGTGACCCTCGATGTCGTCATGCCCCGGCTGGACGGGTTGCGGGCCGCCGCTCAGCTGCGTGCCGATCCACGGACGCATGACCTTCCCCTTGTCATCATCAGCGCCTGTACGCAGTACGAGGTCGAGGCCGGACTCGAAGTCGGCGTCGACGCTTTCCTTGCCAAGCCCTTCGAGCCCAACGAACTCATCTCTGTCGTCAGGACGTTGATGGAGAGAGGGAGGGAGAAGGAGAAGGAGAGGGGAGACGGCGGGAGTGGGGGTGTGGCCGGGCTCGGTGTCGGGCGCGGGCTCGGGTTGGGGCTTGGGAACGGTCTTGGGGCGGGCGAAGGCGTGGGGGCGGGGAAAGGCAACGGGGCGAGCGGGGGGCCTGTGGCCGCCGATTAGGTGTTTGCCATACCGGCTCAGGTGCGTGTCCGCCGGTGTGCCGTGCATGTCCCGTGCCCGTGCATGTCCCGTGCCCGTGCATGCCCCGTGTCGTATATGCCCCGCGCCGCGCATGCCCCGCGCCGCGCATGCCCCGCGCCGCGCATGCCCCGCGCCGGTTGTCTCGGGGTCGGTCGGGTTTGTCTTCTTCGGTGTCCGTATCCCGGACCCTCCCCAAACCGGCTCGCCTACCCACCCCCCTCCTCCCATACGCTGGTGCCGTGACCCCCGTCGAGCTGTCCCGGACCGTGCTGCGCGCGGTGCGTTGTGCTGTGGACGACGGGGAGCTCAGCGTGGCCGTGCCGGTGCGGGCCGTGGTCGGGCCGCCGGGGGCCGGGGGACGCGGGGATTACGCGACCGGTATCGCACTGCAGCTCGCGCGGTCCGCCGGGCAGCCGCCGCTCCGGGTCGCCGAGGTGCTGGCGTCGTATCTGGCGGGTGCCGAAGGTGTCACCGGGGTCGAGATCACCGGGCCCGGGTTCCTCAACATCAGCCTCGGCGGTGCCGCCGCCTCCGACCTCGTCCGGCAGATCCGGAGTGAGGGAGTGCGGTACGGGCACAGCGACCGGCTCGCCGGGCAGGTGTTCGAGGTGCGGGTGCCTTACGAGGTGCGGGCCGAGATCCTCGCTGATGTGCTGGCGCGGATCGTCGGGGCACAGGGCGGTCGCGTCGATGTCGGGCATGAAGGCGGGCGTGAAGGGGGCGTCGTCCTTCGGCCTGTGCCTGCTCCTGAGGATCCTGCGCCGCTCGGGCTCGATGCCGCTCGGTGGGCGGTGCTTCATCCTGCCCCGCATGACCGGCCTCGGATCACCGCCGACCATCTGGTCCAGCGGGAGAGCAATCCTCTCTTCCGGGTCCGTTACGCCCACGCCCGTATCCGGGCCGTGCGTCGCAACGCCGCCGACCTCGGGTTCGCCGCCGACCCGGCCGCCGACCCCGGCTCCGCGGACGGACGTGGTCTCGTCGCCCTTCTCGCGGACTACCCCCGCGTCCTCGCGACTGTCGTCCCCGACGTCCCCGACGTCCCCGACGTCCCCGACGTCCCCGAAGTTCCTGCCGTGACTCCCGTTCTCGACGTTTCTGCGCCCTCCCGTCTCAGCCGTCATCTCCTCGCTGTCGCCGACGCCGCCCTTCCCCTCCTCCCCGATGTGCTTCCCCGTGGTGAGGAGAAACCCTCGGCCGCCCACCGTGCCCGGCTTGCGCTTGCCGAAGCCGCCGGGGCGGTGCTGGCCGGCGGCCTGTCCCTGCTCGGTATCGACGCACCCGATCACCTCTGACATCTCTGACATCTCTGACCTCTCTGATATTCAGAGACTTCTGAAAGAGCACGCCCAGATGAGCCGTTCCGCCCACCCCGCCGGGCCCCGCCACGCCGATGTCCTTCCCGAAGGGCACTACTCCGGCCCGCCCGCCGACCTCAACACCCTCGACGCGAAGGTCTGGGCGCAGACCGTCGCGCGCAACGCCGACGGTGTCGTGACCGTCGGCGGTGTCGACGTCCTCAGCCTCGCCGAGCAGCACGGCACTCCGGCCTACATCCTCGACGAGGCCGATTTCCGCGAGCGGGCCCGTGCCTGGCGTACCGCCTTCGGGGCCGACGCCGACGTCTTCTACGCCGGTAAGGCGTTCCTGTCCCGGGCCGTCGTGCGGTGGCTGCACGAAGAGGGGCTCAATCTCGACGTGTGCAGCGGTGGGGAGCTGGCCACCGCCCTCTCCGCCGGGATGCCCGCCGATCGCATCGCCTTCCACGGCAACAACAAGTCCGGCGACGAGATCCGGCGGGCCATCGACGCCGGTGTCGGGCGTATCGTCCTCGACTCCTTCCAGGAGATCGTCCGCGTTGCGCACATCGCGGGGGAGCTGGGGAAGCGGCAGCGGGTTCAGATCCGGATCACCGTCGGGGTCGAGGCGCACACCCACGAGTTCATCGCCACCGCGCACGAGGATCAGAAGTTCGGGATTCCGCTCGCCGGTGGACAGGCCGCCGAGGCCGTGCGGCGCGCGCTTCAGCTCGACGCGCTCGAGCTGGTCGGGATCCACTCCCACATCGGGTCGCAGATCTTCGACATGTCCGGGTTCGAGGTCGCCGCGCATCGAGTGGTCGGGCTGCTGAAGGACGTGCGCGACGAGCACGGGGTCGAGCTGCCCGAGATCGACCTCGGCGGTGGGCTCGGGATCGCGTACACCAGTGACGACGATCCCCGTGAGCCGCACGAGATCGCCAAGGCGCTCACCGAGATCGTCACCCGGGAGTGCGAGGCCGCCCGGCTGCGGACGCCGCGTATCTCCGTCGAGCCCGGGCGGGCCATCGTCGGGCCGACCGCCTTCACCCTCTACGAGGTCGGCACCATCAAGCCCCTCGACGGGCTGCGGACGTACGTCTCCGTCGACGGCGGCATGTCGGACAACATCCGCACGGCGCTGTACGACGCGGAATACAGCGTCGCGCTCGTGTCGCGGACCAGCGATGCCGAGCCCATGCTCAGCCGTGTCGTCGGCAAGCACTGTGAGAGTGGGGACATCGTGGTCAAGGACGCGTTCCTGCCTTCCGACCTGGCGCCCGGTGATCTCATCGCCGTGCCCGCCACCGGCGCCTACTGCCGGTCCATGGCCAGCAACTACAACCATGTGCTGAGGCCGCCCGTCGTCGCCGTGCACGAGGGGGAGTCACGGGTGGTCGTGCGGCGGGAGACCGAGGAGGATCTGCTGCGGCTCGACGTCGGCTGAGCCTGCCGCTGGGCCACCGCAGGGGAAACAAAAAGAAACGGAAAGCACGGGCGGAGAATCCGCGGAGATTCTTCTGTCTGCCGCCCCTGCGAAAATGAAATACATGTCTCACGATCCGGACCGGGGATAGAAACTCCGGTCCGGTGGGTGAGACTGGGGCAACCGGAAACAACCGTAGACGGTATGAGGAAACGAGGTCGGATGATGCGTACGCGTCCGCTGAAGGTGGCGCTGCTGGGCTGTGGAGTGGTCGGCTCAGAGGTGGCGCGCATCATGACGACGCACGCCGACGACCTCGCCGCGAGGATCGGGGCCCCCGTCGAACTCGCGGGCGTGGCCGTGCGGCGGCCCTCCAAGGTCCGGGAAGGCATCGACCCCTCCCTCGTCACCACCGACGCCACCGCTCTCGTGAAGCGCGGCGACATCGACGTGGTCGTCGAGGTCATCGGCGGCATCGAGCCCGCTCGTGCGCTCATCACCACCGCCTTCGAGTACGGCGCGTCCGTCGTCTCCGCGAACAAGGCGCTGCTCGCGCAGGACGGCGCCGCGCTGCACGCCGCCGCCGAGGAGCACGGCGAGGACCTCTACTACGAGGCCGCCGTCGCCGGCGCCATTCCGCTGATCCGCCCGCTGCGCGAGTCCCTCGCCGGGGACAAGGTGAACCGGGTGCTCGGGATCGTCAACGGCACCACCAACTTCATCCTCGACAAGATGGACTCCACGGGCGCCGGGTACCAGGAAGCCCTCGACGAGGCCACCGCCCTCGGGTACGCCGAGGCCGATCCGACCGCCGACGTCGAGGCCTTCGACGCCGCCGCCAAGGCCGCCATCCTCGCCGGGATCGCCTTCCACACGCGCGTGCGCCTCGACGACGTCTACCGCGAGGGCATGACCGAGGTCACCGCCTCCGACTTCGCCTCGGCGCGGGCGATGGGCTGCACCATCAAGCTGCTCGCCATCTGTGAGCGGGCGGCCGACGGGGGCTCCGTCACCGCGCGCGTGCACCCGGCGATGATCCCGCTCACCCACCCGCTCGCCTCGGTGCGCGGCGCCTACAACGCCGTGTTCGTCGAGTCGGACGCGGCCGGGCAGCTCATGTTCTACGGCCCCGGCGCCGGCGGTGCTCCCACCGCCTCCGCCGTGCTCGGCGACCTCGTCGCCGTCTGCCGCAACCGGCTCAGCGGGGCGACGGGGCCCGGCGAGTCGGCGTACGCCGCCCTGCCGGTGTCGCCGATGGGCGATGTCGTCACCCGCTACCACATCAGCCTCGACGTCGCGGACAAACCGGGTGTTCTCGCCCAGGTGGCCACCGTCTTCGCCGAGCACGGGGTGTCGATCGATACCGTTCGGCAGCAGGGTAAGGACGGCGAGGCCTCTCTCGTCGTCGTCACCCATCGCGCGTCCGACGCCTCCCTGACCGGGACCGTCGAGGCGCTGCGCAAGCTCGACACCGTGCGGGGTGTCGCCAGCATCATGCGGGTTGAAGGAGAGTAACCAGCAATGACCCACCAGTGGCGCGGAATCATCGAGGAGTACCGGGACCGGCTGCCGGTATCCGACAGCACGCCCGTCGTGACGCTCCGCGAGGGCGGCACGCCCCTCGTGCCCGCGCAGGTGCTCTCCGAGCGCACGGGCTGCGAGGTCCACCTCAAGGTGGAGGGCGCCAACCCCACCGGGTCCTTCAAGGACCGCGGCATGACCATGGCGATCACGCGGGCCAAGGAGGAAGGCGCGCAGGCCGTCATCTGTGCCTCCACGGGCAACACGTCTGCCTCCGCGGCCGCCTACGCGGTGCGCGCCGGCATGGTGTCGGCCGTCCTGGTGCCGCGCGGCAAGATCGCGCTCGGCAAGATGGGGCAGGCCCTCGTCCACGGCGCGAAGATCCTCCAGGTCGACGGCAACTTCGACGACTGCCTCACGCTGGCCCGTGAGCTGAGCGACAACTACCCCGTGGCGCTGGTCAATTCGGTCAACCCGGTGCGTATCGAGGGCCAGAAGACGGCCGCGTTCGAGATCGTGGACATGCTCGGCAACGCCCCCGACATCCATGTCCTGCCGGTCGGCAACGCGGGCAACATCACCGCGTACTGGAAGGGCTACAAGGAGTACGCCGCCGACGGCATCGCCGCGCGGACGCCCCGGATGTGGGGCTTCCAGGCGTCCGGCAGTGCCCCGATCGTGCGCGGCGAGATCGTCAAGGACCCGTCGACGATCGCGACCGCGATCCGCATCGGCAACCCCGCCTCCTGGAAGTTCGCGCTGGCGGCGCAGGAGGAGTCCGGCGGCTTCATCGACGAGGTGACGGACCGTGAGATCCTGCGCGCCTACCGGCTGTTGGCCGCTCAGGAGGGCGTCTTCGTGGAGCCCGCGTCCGCCGCGTCGGTGGCCGGTCTGCTGAAGGCCGCCGAGCAGGGCAAGGTCGACCCGGGGCAGCGGATCGTGTGCACGGTCACCGGCAACGGTCTGAAGGACCCCGACTGGGCCGTCGCCGGCGCCCCGCAGCCGGTCACCGTCCCGGTCGACGCGGTCGCGGCGGCCGAGCGCCTCGGACTCGCCTGAGCGACCCCGCGCGTGACGAGTCCCCGACGGGCGACCTTCCGACTGGGGAAGGCGACCCGCCGGGGGCTTTCCGTAACGGGGGTGCACAGGGGGCTTGCGACACGCATCGTGCGCCTCCTGTGCGCCCTATGTCGCCGCAGAACCTTCCTTCGATAGGCTGTACTGAACCCGCCCGCCGCATATGCCGCAGTGCCGCGTCGCCGCCAGCCAGTGGCCGTCGCCAGTCGCCGTCGCGGTCCCAGGGTTCTCCCCATACGCATCGAATGTCATTCGACAGTCCCGCAGCTCAAGGAGAGTCATCGCGAGATGGCCGGTCCCGCCTTCCGCGCCGCCCCCGTCCGGGTGCGCGTCCCCGCCACCAGCGCCAACCTCGGCCCGGGCTTCGACGCCTTCGGCCTCGCGCTGGGGCTCTACGACGACGTCGTCGTCCGGGTGGCCGACTCCGGGCTGCACATCGACATCGCGGGGGAGGGCAGCGAGACGCTGCCGCGTGACGAGAAGCATCTCCTCGTCCGCTCCCTGCGCACCGCCTTCGACGTTCTGGGCGGCCAGCCGCGCGGCCTGGAGATCGTCTGCGCCAACCGCATCCCGCACGGCCGGGGTCTCGGCTCCTCCTCCGCCGCGATCTGCGCCGGGATCGTCGCCGCGCGCGCGGTGACCATAGGCGGCGAGAGCAAGCTCGACGACGCCGCCCTGCTCGAACTCGCCACCGAGATCGAGGGACACCCGGACAACGTCGCGGCCTGTCTGCTGGGCGGGTTCACCCTGTCCTGGATGGAGTCGGGCGCCGCGCGGGCGATCAGGATGGACCCTGCCGATTCCATCGTTCCGGTGGTTTTCGTGCCCGGGAAGCCGGTCCTCACCGAGACCGCGCGCGGACTGCTCCCGCGCTCCGTCCCGCACGTCGACGCCGCCGCCAACGCGGGCCGCGCCGCACTGCTCGTCGAGGCCCTCACCCGGCGCCCCGAACTGCTGCTGCCCGCCACCGAGGACCGGTTGCACCAGGAGTACCGCGCGCCGGCGATGCCGGAGAGCGCGGCGCTGGTCGAGCGGCTGCGCGCCGACGGGATCCCCGCGGTGATCTCCGGCGCCGGACCGACGGTGATGGCGCTCACCGACGCGGCCACGGCCGACAAGGTCGAGGCCTCGGCCGGTGCGGACTGGGCCGCGAACCGCCTGGCCATGGACTCGCAGGGGGCGTGCGTGCTGCCTCTTGCACCCTCCGGCGACATTTAACAAGCGCACGGTTGCCGGATTTCGAGAGGGGGAATGTTTGTTGGATCCGGTAGTGTTAACCTCAAGTCTGCACCCGACCCCACCATGGCGAGGTGCTTCGTGTCCCCGTCAGGGACAGACATTCTTCCGGGAGCTTCCCAAGCCGCACTGCGTTCCGTACGTCGTACCTGGGCAGTACGCCGTGCAACGACGCTGAGCGGTTCACGGGGCACGCTCCGGAATCGGTGCGACCACGCCACGTGACACTGGGTGTCACGGCTCGTCGAGGAAGCGCCATCACCAGAAAACTCTTCCGCCGCTCCGGCGGACAACCGCCCCGGCTTCGCCTCAGCAAGGACCGAAGTCGGACAGCACAACCGGTCGCCGAGCCAGACAGGCCGACGTCCGCTCCAGGGAAGGACCCTTCGTGAGCGACACCACCGATCTGATGGGCGCACGTGTCGAGGAGACCGCTGCCGCGCCCGCCACGGACGCCTCCGCGCCTGCCAGCGGTGCCGGCTCCCGGCGGCGCCGCGGTACCGGCCTCGAGGGCATGGTGCTGGCCGAGCTGCAGCAGGTCGCCTCGGGCCTCGGCATCAAGGGCACGGCGCGTATGCGCAAGAGCCAGCTGATCGAGGTCATCAAGGAGGCGCAGGCGGGAGGGGGCTCCGCGGCCCCCAAGGCGGCGTCCGCCCCCGCCGGGGAGGTCGCCGAGACCAAGCCCAAGCGCCGCGCCACCTCGAAGAGCCGTACGGGCGAGGCCGCCGAGAAGAAGGCGGAAGCCGCTCCGGCCGAGGCCCCCGCCGAGAAGGCCGTGGCCCAGCAGCAGATCGAGATCCCCGGCCAGCCGGCCAGCAACGACGCCCCCGCCGAGCGCCGTCGCCGCCGCGCCACCGCCGAGGCGGGCAGCCCGGAGACGGTCGTCGCCGAGGCGAAGAGCGCCGCGAAGGCCGAGACGCCCGCCGCGGTGCAGACCGAGGCCCCGGCGCAGCCGCAGGGCGACGTCAAGAACGACGTCGACGGCGGCGAGGGCCGCCGTCGGGACCGCCGTGAGCGGGGCCGCGACCGTGGCGAGCGCACCGACCGCGGGGAGCGTGGCGACCGCCGCAAGAGCGAGGACCAGCAGGGCGGCCAGCCGCAGCGCGGCGGCCAGCAGCAGGGCTCGCAGCAGAGCGGTGGCCGTCAGGACCGCCAGGACCGTCAGCAGCGCGACAACGGCCCGCAGGACGACGACGACTTCGAGGGCGGCCGGCGTGGCCGGCGCGGCCGCTACCGCGACCGCCGCGGCCGTCGTGGGCGTGACGAGATCGGCACCGCCGAGCCGCAGCTCACCGACGACGACGTCCTGATCCCCGTCGCGGGCATCCTGGACATCCTCGACAACTACGCCTTCATCCGTACGTCGGGCTACCTGCCGGGCCCCAACGACGTGTACGTCTCGCTCGCCCAGGTCCGCAAGAACGGCCTGCGCAAGGGCGACCACGTCACCGGCGCGGTCCGGCAGCCGAAGGAGGGCGAGCGGCGCGAGAAGTTCAACGCGCTGGTCCGCCTCGACTCCGTCAACGGCATGGCGCCCGAACACGGCCGTGGCCGCCCGGAGTTCAACAAGCTGACCCCGCTCTACCCGCAGGACCGCCTCCGTCTGGAGACCGACCCGGGCGTGCTGACCACGCGGATCATCGACCTCGTGTCGCCGATCGGCAAGGGCCAGCGCGGTCTGATCGTGGCCCCGCCGAAGACCGGCAAGACCATGATCATGCAGGCGATCGCCAACGCGATCACGCACAACAACCCCGAGTGCCACCTGATGGTCGTCCTGGTCGACGAGCGTCCGGAAGAGGTCACCGACATGCAGCGGTCGGTGAAGGGCGAGGTCATCTCCTCGACCTTCGACCGCCCGGCCGAGGACCACACCACGGTCGCCGAGCTCGCCATCGAGCGCGCCAAGCGACTGGTGGAGCTGGGCCACGACGTCGTCGTGCTGCTCGACTCGATCACCCGTCTGGGCCGTGCGTACAACCTCGCCGCCCCGGCCTCCGGCCGCATCCTGTCCGGTGGTGTCGACTCGACGGCCCTGTACCCGCCGAAGCGCTTCTTCGGTGCGGCCCGCAACATCGAGGACGGCGGCTCGCTGACCATCCTCGCGACCGCGCTGGTCGACACCGGGTCCCGCATGGACGAGGTGATCTTCGAGGAGTTCAAGGGCACCGGCAACATGGAGCTCAAGCTCGACCGCAAGCTCGCCGACAAGCGCATCTTCCCGGCGGTGGACGTCGACGCGTCCGGCACCCGTAAGGAAGAGATCCTGCTCGGCAACGAGGAGCTCGCCGTCACCTGGAAGCTGCGCCGGGTGCTGCACGCGCTCGACCAGCAGCAGGCGATCGAGCTGCTCCTCGACAAGATGAAGCAGACGAAGTCGAACATCGAGTTCCTGATGCAGATCCAGAAGACGACGCCGACGTCGGGCAACAACGACTGAGCCCTGGCCGTCCGTCGCCGAAGCAGTGAGAAGTCCGCCCCGTTATTCATGTGACGGGGCGGACTTCTGCGCTGTACGATCGGCAAGCTGTAGTGGGGGGGAACGCATTTTCTAATGTGCCCATCGTGACGTTGCGGGCTGCCGTTTTCCGGCTGTCCCGTGCCCGTGGGCCGTTCTCTCTCCTTCGAGCGCAATCGCCCGGCGACGCACGTGTACGGACATGTGCTGCGCCGTAGTGTCCCTCGACAGGAGACCTGAGTGACATCAACTTACCGAAGAGCACGCAGAGCTCTTCCCGCGGCAGCCGCCGCACTCGCGCTGGGAAGCGCGGTTCTGACAGCCACGTCGGCCGAGGCGACCGACGGGGCTCCGCTCCCGGCCCCGAAGGTCGCCAAGGAGCTGCCCGGCGCCTCCAAGAGCGAACTCCTCAAGCGCGTCGAAGGCGCCCAGAGCGCGCTGGACGACGAAGCCGCCGCCGGGGCGAGCACCGAGCCCGGCACCACGGCGAGCCCCGAGGCCTCGACCTCGTCCTCGACCGTCGACCCGAAGATCATCGGGGGCACGAACGCGACGCTCGCCGAGGCGCCGTGGATGGTGCAGCTGCACTACTACGACGACAAGGGCACCGCCGACACCTCCGACGACGAGGGCTACTTCTGCGGCGGCACCCTGGTGGCGCCGGCGAAGGTCCTCACCGCCGCGCACTGCGTGGCCGGCCTGGACTGGGCGGCGAACGGCGTCGTCGTCGGCGGCACCACCCAGCTGCCCGACGGCAGCGACGTGCACGGCGGCCAGGTCCGCGGCATCTGGCGTCAGTGGGTCAACCCCACGTACAACGACTCCATGATCGCGGGCGGCGACCTCGCGGTGCTGACCCTGACCGAGGCGCTGCCGTACAAGACGCTGCAGGTCACGTCCAGCTCCGACACCGTCTCGTACAACGCCGGCACGCCGGCGACGGTGTACGGCTGGGGGCGCACCAGCTCCACCAGCCAGGACATATCCCTGACGCTGAAGAAGGCGACCGTCCCGATACGGGCGGACTCCAGCTGCGCGGCGTACTACGGGGGCGACTTCGTCGCCAACCAGATGACCTGCGCCGGCAACCCCGCCAGCGGGCAGGACGCCGGCACGGTCAGCCCGTGCAACGGGGACTCCGGCGGACCGCTCGTGGTCAACGGCCGGATCGCCGGTGTGGTGTCGTGGGGCGTCAAGGACTGTGTCGAGACGGGCGCCTACAGCGTCTACGCCAAGACCCGCTCCTACGTCGGCGCACTCAACGCGCGCATCGACGACACGGACCTCGACTTCGACGGCAAGGCGGACCTGTTCGCCCGTACGACCGGCGGCACGGCCTACGAGTACTACTCGCTGGGCCGGACGCCGTGGCTGGGCGGCCGGGTCAACCTCGGCGACTGGGGCGGGGTCAACCTGGTCCGGCAGGCCGACCTGAACCGTGACTTCTACCAGGACTACCTGTTCCGCACCCTGGACGGCGTCCTGTACTGGTTCGCGTTCAACGGCGTCGACAGCTACGAAGAGCACCGCGTCGGCAGCGGCTGGAACGGGATGAAGAACATCCAGGTTCCCGGCGACCTCACCGGCGACGCGCTGCCCGACCTGCTCGCGCAGGACAGCGCAGGCGTCCTGTGGCTCTACCCGGGCAAGGGCAACGGCACGTTCGGCACCCGCGTCAAGGTCGGCAGCGGCTGGGGCGTCATGACCATCACGGGCAAGGGCGACTACACGGGCGACGGCAAGGCCGACCTGCTCGCGCGGGACAGCGCCGGCGCGCTCTGGGTGTACCCGGGCCGCGGCACCGCCTCGGGCGCCTTCGGCACCCGCGTCAAGGTCGGCACGGGCTGGACGTACAACGCCTACGCCGCCACCGGTGACATCAACGGTGACGGCAAGGCCGACCTGCTCGCCCGGGACACCTCCGGTGTCCTGTGGCTGTACCAGGGCCGCGGCACCGCTTCGGCGCCGTTCAGCGCTCGGGTCAAGGTCGGCACCGGCTGGGGAGCGTTCAACCTCTTCGGCTGATGCCGTCTGCGCACTGTCAGCGGCGAGCTCGGGGCCGCCTTCCGTATCTCACGGGGGGCGGCCCCTTCGCGTGCGGTACGTGACGGAGCAGACACGTGACAGAGGAGACATATGGCCATTGCAACCCTCTCCCGAGTTTCCCCGTCTGACCCAGAGGAGTGACGATGGTGAGGTTGCACGAGAACAGAGGAGCACATGTCCGCCGACAGCACGCCGGAGCCCGGCATACCGGGTGACGCCGGCACGACGAGCGGCGCGGGCGGCAGCAACGGTCCGCGCCACCGCAAGCAGCGAGGCAGGCACAAGGGGCTGCTGATCGCCGCGTGGACCGCCGCGGGCATCGTGGTGCTGGGCGGCACCGGTGTGGGTTACCTGTACTTCAAGCTCAACGGCAACATCAAGAGCGTCGACATCGATCAGGCGCTGGGCACCAACCGGCCCACCAAGGTCGACAACGGCTCCGAGAACATCCTCGTCCTCGGCTCGGACACCCGCTCCGGCGCCAACAAGAAGCTCGGCGGCGGCACCGACGACGGCAGCGCCCGCTCCGACACCGCGATGATCATCCACGTGTACGAGGGCCACAAGAAGGCCGGCGTGGTCTCCATCCCGCGAGACACCCTCATCGACCGCCCCGCGTGCACGGACACGAAGGGCGTCACCCACGACGCCGCGTCCGACGTCATGTTCAACTCGGCGTACTCGACGGGCGGCGCCGCCTGCGCCGTGAAGACGGTCGAGTCGATCAGCGGCGTCCGGATGGACCACTACCTCGAAGTCGACTTCGCCGGCTTCGAGAAGCTCATCGACGAACTCGGCGGGGTCGAGGTCACCACGACCAAGGCCATCGACGACCCCGACAGCCACCTGAACCTCAAGGCCGGCACGCACACGCTCACCGGCGAGCAGGCGCTCGGCCTGGTCCGCACCCGGCACGGCGTCGGCGACGGCTCCGACCTCGGCCGCATCCAGCTCCAGCAGGCCTTCATCAAGGCCCTGGTCGAGCAGGTCAAGCACATCGGCCTCTTCACCAGCGGCACGAAGCTGTACGACCTGGCGAACACGGCCACCAAGGCCGTGACCACCGACTCCGATCTCGGCTCGCTGAACTCGTTGATGTCGTTCGTGAACGGCCTCAAGGGAATCAGCGCGGCCAACATGAACATGGTGACGATGCCGGTCGTGTACGACCCGGCCAACCCCAACCGGGTCATCGTCGCCGAGTCGAAGGCGGAGCAGGTCTGGACGGCGCTGAAGAGCGACCTGCCGATCCCGAAGGCGGCGACCGAGGGCAACGCGACCGGCGAGGCGGCGGGGGTCGTGACGTCGTCGTAGGGGTGCGCGACAAGCCCCCGCCGGCCCGCGGGGAATAGATCGGGGCAACCCCCGGTTTTGGGGGATGCGGCCAGTCCTGGCAGACTGGTACGTCGGCCCCGGTTCACGTTGGTCGTGTCCCGCGACAGCGACCCGGCGCCCTCCCGAAACTAGGAGACACCTTGAAGCGCGACATCCACCCCGAGTACGTCGAGACGCAGGTCAGCTGCACCTGTGGCGCGTCGTTCACCACCCGTAGCACGATCGAGAGCGGCTCCATCCGCGCCGACGTCTGCTCCGAGTGCCACCCGTTCTACACGGGCAAGCAGAAGATCCTCGACACCGGTGGCCGTGTGGCCCGCTTCGAGGCCCGCTTCGGCAAGGCTTCCGCCGGCTCCAAGAAGTAGCGAGCCCCTTCTCGCCGGTCCACGGTCGTGTCCCCGCCCAGGGGCACGCCGGGACCGGCGTTTTTGGTCGCCCGCCCTTCCCCCACGCACGTCTAGGAGCCCACCATGTTCGAGGCCGTCGAGGAGTTGCTCGGTGAGCACGCCGACCTGGAGACGAAGCTGGCCGATCCGTCGGTCTTCGCCGACCAGGCCAACGCGCGCAAGCTGAACAAGCGTTACGCCGAGCTGACCCCCATCGTCGGCGCGTACCGCTCCTGGAAGCAGACCGGCGACGACATCGAGACCGCGCGCGAGTTCGCCGCCGACGACCCCGACTTCGTGGCCGAGGTCAAGGAGCTGGAGAAGCAGCGCGAGGAGCTCACCGAGAAGCTGCGCCTGCTGCTCGTCCCGCGTGACCCCAACGACGACAAGGACGTCATCCTCGAAGTCAAGGCCGGCGCGGGCGGCGACGAGTCGGCGCTGTTCGCCGGCGATCTGCTGCGGATGTATCTGCGGTACGCCGAGCGCGTCGGGTGGAAGACCGAGATCATCGACGCCACCGAGTCCGAGCTGGGCGGCTACAAGGACGTCCAGGTCGCCGTGAAGACCAAGGGCGGCCAGGGCGCCACCGAGCCCGGACAGGGCGTGTGGGCGCGGCTGAAGTACGAGGGCGGCGTGCACCGGGTGCAGCGGGTGCCGGCGACCGAGTCGCAGGGGCGGATCCACACCTCCGCCGCCGGGGTGCTCGTGACGCCCGAGGCCGAGGAGGTCGACGTCGAGATCAACGCGAACGATCTCCGCATCGACGTGTACCGGTCCTCCGGACCCGGCGGCCAGTCCGTCAACACCACCGACTCCGCGGTGCGCATCACGCACATTCCCACCGGAGTCGTCGCCTCCTGCCAGAACGAGAAGAGCCAGTTGCAGAACAAGGAGCAGGCGATGCGTATCCTGCGCTCCAGGCTGCTCGCAGCGGCGCAGGAGGAAGCGGAGCGGGAGGCCGCCGACGCCCGCCGCAGCCAGGTCCGCACCGTCGACCGCTCCGAGAAGATCCGCACGTACAACTTCCCGGAGAACCGCATCTCGGACCACCGCGTCGGCTTCAAGTCGTACAACCTGGACCAGGTCCTGGACGGCGACCTCGACGCGGTGATCCAGGCCTGCGTCGACGCGGACTCGGCCGCCAAGCTCGCAGCCGCGTAAGGCACCGCACGCACCAGTACGACACGGAGGACTTGCGTGAACCTGCTGCTCGCAGAGGTGGCCCAGGCCACCCAGCGGCTGGCCGACGCCGGCGTGCCCTCGCCGCGCAACGACGCGGAGGAGCTCGCCGCGTTCGTGCACGCCGTGAAGCGCGGTGAGCTCCACGCCGTCAAGGACTCCGACTTCGACGCCCGCTACTGGGAGACCATCGCCCGGCGCGAGCAGCGCGAGCCGCTCCAGCACATCACCGGGCGGGCCTTCTTCCGGTATCTGGAGCTCCAGGTCGGCCCCGGGGTCTTCGTGCCGCGCCCCGAGACCGAGTCCGTGGTCGGCTGGGCCATAGACGCCGTACGCGCCATGGACGTCGTCGAACCCCGGATCGTCGACCTGTGCACCGGCAGCGGCGCCATCGCGCTCGCCCTCGCCCAGGAGGTCCCGCGCTCCCGGGTGCACGCCGTGGAGCTGTCCGAGGACGCCCTGCGCTGGACGCGCAAGAACATGGACGGGTCCAGGGTCGACCTGCGGCAGGGCGACGCCCTGGACGCCTTCCGCGACCTCGACGGCCAGGTCGACCTCGTCATCTCCAACCCCCCGTACATCCCGCTCACCGAATGGGAGTACGTCGCTCCCGAGGCGCGGGACTACGACCCCGAACTGGCCCTGTTCTCCGGCGAGGACGGCCTCGACCTGATCCGGGGCATCGAACGCACCGCACACCGGCTGCTGCGCCCGGGCGGTGTCGTCGTCATCGAGCACGCCGACACCCAGGGCGGGCAGGTGCCGTGGATCTTCACCGAGGAACGGGGGTGGGCCGACGCGGCCGACCACCCCGACCTCAACAACCGCCCGCGCTTCGCCACCGCCCGCAGGGCGATGCCGTGAGCGCGCCCCACACTTGTGACCCGCAGCAGTACGTGTACGAGGAGGCCCGCTAAATGGCTCGGCGATACGACACCAACGACGCGACCGACCGCGTGACCGGTCTGCGCGAGGCCGCGTCCGCCGTCCGTCGTGGCGAGCTCGTGGTCCTGCCGACCGACACGGTGTACGGGATCGGCGCCGACGCGTTCTCCTCGGAGGCCGTCGCCGACCTCCTCGCGGCCAAGGGGCGAGGCCGCAACATGCCGACCCCTGTCCTCATCGGCTCCCCGAACACCCTGCACGGCCTGGTCACGGACTTCTCCGAGCTGGCCTGGGAGCTGGTCGACGCGTTCTGGCCGGGCGCGCTGACGCTCGTCGCCAAGCACCAGCCGTCCCTCCAGTGGGACCTGGGGGACACCCGGGGCACGGTCGCCGTGCGCATGCCACTGCACCCGGTCGCCATCGAGCTGCTGACGGAGGTCGGCCCGATGGCGGTCTCCTCCGCCAACCTGACCGGCCACCCCGCGCCGGAGAACTGCGACCACGCGCAGGAGATGCTCGGCGACTCCGTCTCCGTCTACCTCGACGGCGGCCCGACCCCCGCCAACGTGCCCTCCTCGATCGTCGACGTCAGCCGAGAGGTGCCGCTGCTGCTGCGTGAGGGCGCGATCACCGCGGACGAGCTGCGGAAGGTCGTACCCGACCTCGAGGTGGCGAATTGACAGCCCCTGACGCGGGGCGTGGCATAGGCAACGGGGAACGCGCCGCGGAACAGACCACGACGTTCGGGTTTCCGCGCGACACCTTCCGCATCCTCCACGTCAGCACCGGAAACGTCTGCCGCTCGCCCATCACCGAGCGGCTGACCCGGCATTTCGTGTCCCAGCGGCTCGGGCTGCTGGGCGGCGGGCTGATCGTGGAGAGCGCGGGCACCTGGGGCCACGAGGGCGCGCCGATGGAGGCCAACGCGGAGACCGTGCTGGCCGACTTCGGCGCGGACGCCACCGGGTTCACCGGCCGTGAGCTCCTCGACGAGCACGTCATCATGGCCGACCTGGTCCTGACGGCGACCCGCGACCACCGCGCCCAGGTCATCTCCATGGGCCACTCGGCGGGCCTGCGCACCTTCACCCTGAAGGAGTTCACCCGCCTGGTGAACGCCATCGACCCCACCACGCTCCCGCCGCTGGACGAGGGCGTGGTCATGCGCGCCCGAGCCCTGGTCCGCGCCGCGGCGGCGCTACGCGGGTGGCTCCTGGCCCCCACGCTGGAGGCGGACGAGGTCTACGACCCCTACGGCGCGCCCCTCCCGTTCTTCCGCTCGATCGGCGACGAGATACACGAGGCCCTGGACCCGGTCGTCACGGCGTTGACGGGGGTACCCGCGCGGGCTTGACGCGCGCCGGGGCGAGTCGGCGGTTGCAGTCCGCCGCAGCGGCCCGCTGCCCGGGAGGCCCGTCAGGGCCGAGGGGTGCGAGGGGTGCGTCGAGGATGGGGACCCGGTGGTGACGGCGTTGACGGGGATACCCGCGCGGATGTAACAACCTGCGCGACTCTTCCGCCCCGGGCCTACATTGGACGTACGTCACCGTCGACGCCCGGAGCGCATCATGTCGGTCACCCACGTCCCCGAGGCCGATGTCCTGCGCCGGCAGGACCCCGAGCTGGCCGAGATCCTGCTCGGGGAACGGGAGCGGCAGGCGTCGACGCTCCAGCTGATCGCCGCCGAGAACTTCACCTCGCCCGCCGTGCTGGCCGCGCTGGGCTCGCCGCTCGCCAACAAGTACGCGGAGGGGTATCCGGGGGCCAGGCACCACGGCGGCTGCGAGATCGTGGACGTCGCCGAGCGCATCGCCGTGGACCGCGCCAAGACGCTGTTCGGCGCCGAGCACGCCAACGTGCAGTCCCACTCGGGCTCCTCGGCGGTGCTGGCCGCCTACGCCGCCCTGCTGCGGCCCGGCGACACCGTCCTCGCGCTGGGGCTGCCCTACGGGGGCCATCTCACCCACGGCTCGCCGGCGAACTTCTCCGGGCGCTGGTTCGACTTCGTCCCCTACGGGGTGGACGCGGAGACCGGGCTCGTCGATCACGAGCAGGTTCGCACGCTGGCCCGCAGCCATCGGCCCAAGGCGATCGTGTGCGGGTCCATCGCCTACCCCCGCCACTTCGACCACGCCTTCTTCCGGGAGGTCGCCGACGAGGTCGGCGCCTATCTCATCGCCGACGCCGCCCACCCCATCGGGCTCGTCGCCGGAGGAGCGGCGCCCAGCCCGGTGCCGTACGCCGACATCGTCTGCGCCACCACCCACAAGGTGCTGCGCGGGCCGCGCGGCGGGATGATCCTCTGCGGCAGTGAACTCGCCGAGCGGGTGGACCGGGCCGTCTTCCCGTTCACCCAGGGCGGCGCGCAGATGCACACCATCGCCGCGAAGGCCGTCGCGTTCGGCGAGGCGGCAACACCGGCGTTCGGCGTGTACGCCCATCAGGTGGTCGCCAACGCGAGGGTGCTCGCGGCCGCTCTGGAGGGGGCGGGGCTGGTCGTCACGACCGGCGGGACCGACACCCATCTGATCACCGCCGACCCCGCGCCCCTCGGCGTCGACGGACGCACCGCGCGCGGGCTGCTCGCGGCCGCCGGGATGGTGCTGGACTGCTGCGCCCTGCCACACGGCGGAGCCGGATATGTCACGGCCGCGCACGCCCGTGGCCTGCGCCTGGGCACCGCGGCGGTCACCACCCAGGGCATGGGGGAGGAGCAGATGAGACGGATCGCGGCGCTGCTCGCGGGGGTGCTGCGGGACGAGATCGAGAGCAAGAAGGCCCGCGAGGAAGTGCGCGAACTGACCCGGGCGTTTCCGCCCTACCCGGCCTGAACCGGGGCAGGCGTACCCCGTACACGCCCCGGCGCGCACCCCCCTGGTGCCACTCCACACAGCATCACGTGAAACCATCGTCACTACCCGGAAGTCCTCACACATATGCGACACATATGCGCCGAGTAGGAGTCGATCGCTAGGGTGTGGGACTGAGATGGCCAGCGAGACCTGTGGGGAAGCCCGTGCGTGAATACCTGCTGACGCTCTGCATCACGGCCGCGGTGACGTATCTGCTGACAGGGCCGGTACGTAAGTTCGCGATCGTGGCCGGAGCGATGCCGGAGATCAGGGCCCGTGACGTGCACCGGGAACCCACTCCGCGGCTCGGCGGGATCGCGATGTTCTTCGGCCTGTGCGCCGGTCTGCTGGTCGCCGACCATCTCACCAACCTCAACGAGGTCTTCGAGAAGTCGAACGAGCCGCGCGCCCTGCTTTCCGGGGCGGCGCTGATCTGGCTCATCGGAGTCCTGGACGACAAGTTCGAGATCGACGCCCTGATCAAACTGGGCGGCCAGATGATCGCCGCCGGCGTCATGGTCATGCAGGGTCTGACGATCCTGTGGCTGCCCATCCCGCTGGTCGGCACGGTCGCGCTGACCCAGTGGCAGGGCACCCTGCTGACCGTGGCGCTGGTCGTCATCACCATCAACGCCGTCAACTTCGTGGACGGCCTGGACGGCCTCGCCGCGGGCATGGTGTGCATCGCGTCCGCCGCGTTCTTCATGTACGCCTACCGCATCTGGTACTCGTACGGCATCGAGGCCGCCGCCCCGGCGACGCTGTTCGCGGCGATCCTGATGGGCATGTGCCTGGGCTTCCTGCCGCACAACATGCACCCCGCGCGGATCTTCATGGGCGACTCCGGCTCGATGCTCATCGGGCTGGTGCTGGCCGCCGGCGCGATCTCCATCACGGGGCAGGTCGACCCCGACGTGATGAAGCTGTTCTCCGGGTCCGAGCGCAACGCCGTCCACCAGATGGTGCCGGTCTACATCCCGCTGGTGATGCCGCTGACGATCATCGCGATCCCGGCCGCCGACCTGGTCCTGGCGATCGTGCGCCGCACCTGGCGCGGCCAGTCGCCGTTCGCGGCGGACCGCGGGCATCTGCACCACCGGCTGCTGGAGATCGGCCACTCGCACAGCCGCGCGGTGCTGATCATGTACTTCTGGTCGGCGCTGATCGCGTTCGGCGCGCTCGCCTACTCCGTCAACGCGGCCTCGATGTGGATCGTCCTCGGTGTCGTGTTCCTGAGCGCGATCGGGCTGCTCCTGCTCCTGCTGCCGCGCTTCACGCCGCGTGCGCCGCGCTGGGCCGAGGCGTTCGTCCCGCCGCGCTACCGGCGGGCCACCGTGGCCGCCACGGCCGCCGCGCAGCAGCCTGCGGCCGCTGCCGGACCGTACGCGTCGGAGGGGCCCGCTACGGCTGCCTCTGCCTCCGTCGCCGGTTCTGCCGCTGCCGCCTCTGCCTCTGTTGAGGAGAAGGAGCAGGCGCAGGAGCAGGCACCGGTGGCGGTGGGCGTCAGGGGAGCCAACGGGGCGACCGCGATCGGGGGCAGTGCGCGCTCCCTGGACCGGCGCAAGGCCGGAACGTCCCGCTGACGGCCAGGATCCCTTAATACGCTCGGGGGCGCTCCCTTTCCGTCGCCCTTACCGGTGAACTGCCCATGGGGCGGGCGATGCGGGTGATGGCCATGGTTTCTCTCCCCACGGTGGTCACCGCGCCGTCGCCACGGCGTGCTGCGCCAGGATCAACTGGCAGATCTCGTTGCTGCCCTCGATGATTTCCATCAGCTTCGCGTCCCGGTACGCGCGCGCCACGACATGCCCGTCCCGCGCCCCCGCGGAGGCCAGGACCTGTACCGCCGCGGCCGCGCCCTTCGCCGCGTGACCGGCGCAGAGGTGCTTCGCCACGACGGTCGCCACGACGAGGTCCGGGGAATTGGCGTCCCAGCGCTCACTGGCGTGCGCGCACGACTGGGCCGCGACCTGCTCGGCCACGAACAGGTCGGCGAGTGGAGGTGCTCGAAGACCGGTTCGGCGTCGAGTTCGACGCGGCCGACCTGATGCCCGAGAACCTGCAGAGCGTCGAAGGCCTGAGCGCCCTCCTCAACCGCGCGCTCGACCGTGAATAGAAGCCAGTCACATCGAAGGGAAAGTCTTCCGTGGACGCCCGCTCTACCGAGATGCTCACGCCGTTCCTGCCCTTTCTCGGCGACCAGGCCATCACGCCCGACACCCGGTTGCGCGAACTGGGTCTGGACTCCATGCAGGCCATCGAGCTGATGTTCGCCCTGGAGGACACCTTCGGCGTGCAACTGCCGGACGAGGCCCTCACCGAGGACACCTTCACCACCGCGGGCAGCCTGTGGAACGCGGCCGTCGCCGCGATGCCCGCGGACGCGGCGGACTCGATATGAGCGGCTTCGACGCGCAGGCCACGCGGGAAGCCGTCCGCCAGGTCTGCGAGACGGCCGAGAAGCACGCCGCGTCCTGCGACGAACGGGCCGAGTCCCCCTCGCGGCCCTCGACGCAACTCGCCGCACCGGCCTGCTCGGCCTGCTGGTGCCCACCGCCCACGGCGGCCTGGGCGGCGGCGTGGACGAACTCATCGACGTCGGCATCGCCCCGGGCCGCGCCGCCGTCGCGCTGACCCGGCCCGGCCCGGGCGGCGACGCCCTGCTCGTCGCCGCCTGCACGGCGGACGGCGTCGAGGCGGCCGAGGTGCTCGCCTCCCTGCGGGCCAGGCTGCCCGAGTACATGGTGCCCGCCACCCTCACCGTGCTGGCGGACCTGCCGCTGAACGCCAACGGAAAGACCGACCGCCGCGCCCTGCGGGACGCGCGCACGCCCACCACCCGAGCAAGGCAGACGGGGGAACACGCTTGAACGGCCAGGCCATCCACGCCCTGTTGGGCGCCGCAGCCGAGGAGGCGCCCGACGCCCCGGCCGTCCGGGACGCCGCCGGCCGCTGGACCTACCGCGAACTCGCCGCGGCCGCCGGGGCGTTCGCCGCCTGGCTGCGCGGCCAGGGCATCGGCCGCGGCGACCGCGTCGTGGTCCAGTTGCCGACCGGCCGCGAACTGGCCGCCGTCTTCTACGGCACGTCCCGCGCCGGCGCGGTCCTCGTCCCGCTCAACCCGGCGATGAAGGAGTTCCACCTCCGTTCCGTCCTGGGGAACGCCGAACCCGAACTCGTCCTCACCGACGGTCCCCATGTGATGGCCGGGTACTGGCGCAACCCCGAGGACACCGCCCGCTCCTTCCGCCGCGTGCGGGGAGCTGCTGCCGGCGATCGACTGGCACATCGTCGTCTACGCGTACATGGGTCTCTACCCGCAGACCCACGACGGGTCCTACCGCCTGCTCGGCCAGGCGGCCGAGCTCGCCGTCAGGGGCGGCGCGCAACGGCTGATCGTCAAGACCGCCTCGGAGTCGCAGCGCATCCCGACCATCGAGGCGAACGTCCGCGCCCTGGAGTACGCGGCTTGGGCGGCCCGCGCAGAGCCGGCCGCCGACGCCGGAGCCGACGACCCGGCCGGCTCCGTGATCCTGGAGGAGGCCTCGGCGCTGGTCGGCGCGGTCCTGAACCTCGACCCGGACGTGGGCCGCGCCCTGCTGCTGGCCTTCCGGAAGGGCTACCTGGACATCCCCTACTGTCTGCACCCGGACAACAAGGGACGGACCCGCAGCTACATCGACACCGACGGACGGCTGTGCTGGGAGGCGACGGGCGACCTGCCGTTCGAGGCCCCGCCCCGGCTGCGCAGCCGGCGATTCAGCTCGGCGGACCTCCTTGCGGACCTCTCTTACGTGCGCCGGAAGTTCGATGATCCGGTGAGTCTCAAGGTAAGAATCTGACTAGAGCATTGCCAAGTCGTGGGAGAGCCAGGAGTGGGCAAACGCCCCATTACCAGACAAGCTCCCCTGGATTCCGCACAGACGCGCACTGTCACTCTCATGTGTGACAGCCCGCACACTCACTAGGTAAAGACCTCATCAAATAGTTTGTGATACGGTTCACGAGAACCCCCGGAGACAGCCGAAGGACCGCACCACGACGGTTCATTGGAGCGAGGTGGCGTGAGGTCTCTCGCCCCTCGGGCCGGGACTACGCTCGTCCATGACGACACCCTGCCCCCCTTGAATGCGGAGTTGCCGCCATGCAGTCCAACGACGTACGAACGCTCGTGCACTGTGCCCTGCCCACCGTGCTCGCGGGTGCGGCGGGAGTCGCGGTGAGTGCTGCCGTTGCCGGCGGCAAAGGAGCGCTCGGCGCCGTCTTCGGCGCGGTTCTCGTCCTGCTGTTCATGGGCGGCGGACTGATGGTGCTGCTGCGCACCGCGCGCCAACTTCCCCACCTGTTCCAGTCGATGGGGCTGTTGCTCTACACCACTCAGATCCTGTTCCTGATGATCCTGCTGATCGTCTTCAAGGGGACCTCGGCCTTCAACCCGAAAGCCTTCGCCTTCACCCTGCTCGCGGCCACCCTCGTGTGGATGGCCGCGCAGGTGCGCTCGCACATGAAGGCCAAGATCCTCTACGTCGAGCCGGACTCAGCCCGGACGACGTCGTGACCTGTAGGGCCGGTGTAAAGGGACTTCCGCTCTTTTGCTATGGTCTCGCCACAACTGCGGCAGAGCTGGCGCGGGCGGCAGCCGTGCCTGTGACGCCTCACGGCTCGGAGCCCAGTCGCCGCCCCCATATCCGTAAGTCCAGTCCAGTGCCGTCCCGCGGTCGCAGGCCGCGCCGACACATCGAGGTTGCCGTACCCATGCGCCACGCTGAAGGAGCTCGCGGTGAGTAACGCCCAAACGCTCGCCTTCGAGACCGACTGTCATATTTTCGACGGGTGCGGTTTCCCGACCCCCGGCCTGCACTCGTTCCTGTTCGAGCCGCTGTTCACCGTGGGCGGCATCGAATTCAACAAGCCGATGCTGCTGTCGCTGGTCTCCACCGTCCTCGTCTGTGGATTCTTCTGGGCCGCCTTCAACAAGCCGAAGCTGATCCCGGGCAAGCTCCAGATGGTGGGCGAGGCCGGCTACGACTTCGTCCGTCGCGGGGTCGTGTACGAGACGATCGGCAAGCGGGAGGGCGAGAAGTACGTCCCGCTGATGGTCTCGCTGTTCTTCTTCATCTGGATCATGAACCTCTGGTCGATCATCCCGGTCGCCCAGTTCCCGGCCACCGCGGTCATCGCCTTCCCGGTGGGTCTCGCCGCGCTCGTCTACATCGTGTGGATGAGCATCACGTTCAAGCGCCACGGCTTCATCGGCGGCTGGAAGAACATCACGGGTTACGACCCGTCGCTCGGCCCCGTGTTCCCGATGGTCATGTTCTTCGAGTTCCTGTCGAACGTGTTCATCCGGCCGTTCACGCACGCCGTCCGGCTCTTCGCCAACATGTTCGCCGGGCACGTCCTGATCCTGATCTTCACCATCGGGACCTGGTACCTCCTCAACGGCATCGGCATCGCCTACTCGGCGGTCTCGTTCCTGATGGTCCTCGTGATGACGGTCTTCGAGCTGTTCATCCAGGCCCTTCAGGCCTACGTCTTCATCCTCCTGTCCTGCAGCTACATCCAGGGCGCGCTCGCCGAGCACCACTGAGCACCTGATCAACACCCCCTGAACTTCCGGTGGCCAACCCCCACCGGCCTGTGTAAAGAGAAGGAAGTTACGGCATGTCCGCTCTCGACACCCTCGCCGCGGTCGAAATCAAGGGCAACCTCGCTGCCATCGGCTACGGTCTCGCGGCCATCGGCCCCGGCGTCGGCGTTGGCATCATCTTCGGTAACGGCACGCAGGCGCTCGCCCGCCAGCCCGAGGCCGCCGGTCTGATCCGCCAGAACCAGATCCTCGGCTTCGTGCTCTGTGAGGCGCTCGCCCTGATCGGCCTGGTCATGGGCTTCGTCTACCCGACGTCCTGATCCGGTTTAACGCCGACGAGAGAATTCCACGGAAGGAACTGATGTGATCTCGCCCTTGCTGCAAATCGCGGCTGAGGAGGAGGCCCAGAATCCTCTGATCCCGGAGATCCCCGAGCTCGTCATCGGTCTGATCGCGTTCGCGATCGTGTTCTTCGTCCTGGGCAAGAAGCTCCTTCCGAACATCAACAAGGTTCTGGAAGAACGCCGCGACGCCATCGAGGGCGGGATCGAACAGGCCGAGATTGCTCGGACCGAGGCGCAGAGCGTTCTGGAGCAGTACAAGGCCCAGCTGGCCGAGGCCCGTCACGAGGCCGCGCGGCTGCGCCAGGAGGCACAGGAGCAGGGCGCCACGCTCATCACCGAGATGCGCGCGGAAGGCCAGCGCCAGCGCGAGGAGATCGTCGCCGCCGGGCACAACCAGATCGAGGCCGACCGCAAGGCCGCAGCGTCCGCGCTGCGCCAGGACGTCGGCAAGCTCGCCACCGAACTGGCCGGCAAGCTGGTCGGCGAGTCCCTCGAGGACCACGCCCGCCAGAGCCGCGTCATCGACCGCTTCCTCGACGAGCTCGAGGAGAAGGCCGAGGCGTCTCGATGACCGCACACGGAGCGAGCCGCGAGGCATTCGCAGCAGCCCGTGAGCGTCTCGACGCGCTGACGGACTCCACGTCCGTGGACGCGGCACGGCTGGCCGGCGAGCTGGCGGCCGTCACCGCCCTGCTCCACCGCGAGGTCTCCCTGCGTCGGGTCCTCACCGACCCGTCGCAGGCCGGCGACGCCAAGGCCGAGCTGGTCCAGCGCCTGCTCGGCAGCCAGGTCGGCGGCAGCACGGCCGACCTGGTCGCCGGCACGGTGCGTTCCCGCTGGTCGCAGTCCCGCGACCTGGTGGACGTGCTCGAGGAGCTGGCGAACATCGCCGACCTCACCGCCGCGCAGCAGGCGGGCAAGCTCGACAACGTCGAGGACGAACTGTTCCGCTTCGGACGGATCGTCTCCTCGAACACCGGGCTGCGCGCCGCACTGACCGATCGGAAGGCCACCGCCTCGGCCAAGAGCGAGCTGCTGCACAGCCTGCTCGGCAGCCGGGCCGACGCGGCCACCGAGCGACTGGTGACCCGCCTCGTGACCGCGCCCCGTGGACGTAGCCTGGAAGCGGGCCTCGAAGCCCTGTCCAAGCTCGCCGCTGAGCGCCGGGACCGCATGGTCGCCGTCGTCACCTCGGCGGTACCGCTGAGCGACCCGCAGAAGCAGCGCCTCGGCGCCGCCCTCGCCAAGCTCTACGGCCGCCCGATGCACCTCAACCTCGACGTGGACCCCGCGGTCCTCGGCGGGATCCGGGTGCAGGTCGGCGACGAGGTGATCAACGGCTCCCTCGCGGACCGCATCGAGGACGCCGCCCGCCGCATGGCGAGCTAGCAGCAACTCAAGACCGCAAGTCGAACTGATGGCGGCCCTGGTTGGGCCGTGCAGAGGATTCACCTCTTTCAGGGGGGAGTCCCCATCCCCCCAAAGTGAAACTTCGGGCCCAACAAGGAGAGCAGGGAACCCAGATGGCGGAGCTCACGATCCGGCCGGAGGAGATCCGGGACGCGCTGGAGAACTTTGTCCAGTCGTACAAGCCGGACGCGGCCTCGCGCGAGGAGGTCGGTACGGTCACCCTTGCCGGCGACGGCATCGCGAAGGTCGAGGGCCTCCCCTCGGCCATGGCCAACGAACTGCTGAAGTTCGAGGACGGCACCCTCGGCCTCGCGCTCAACCTGGAAGAGCGCGAGATCGGCGCCGTCGTCCTCGGTGAGTTCAGCGGTATCGAGGAGGGCCAGCCGGTCACCCGCACCGGCGAGGTGCTGTCCGTGGCCGTCGGCGAGGGCTACCTCGGCCGTGTCGTCGACCCGCTCGGCAACCCGATCGACGGCCTCGGCGAGATCGAGACGTCCGGCCGCCGTGCCCTGGAGCTGCAGGCTCCCGGTGTCATGGCCCGTAAGTCGGTGCACGAGCCGATGGAGACCGGCTACAAGGCCGTCGACGCGATGACCCCGATCGGCCGTGGTCAGCGTCAGCTGATCATCGGTGACCGCCAGACCGGCAAGACCGCCCTGGCCGTCGACACGATCATCAACCAGCGTGACAACTGGCGCTCCGGCGACGTGAACAAGCAGGTCCGCTGCGTCTACGTCGCCATCGGTCAGAAGGGCTCGACCATCGCCTCCGTGCGTGGCGCCCTCGAAGAGGCCGGCGCGCTCGAGTACACGACCATCGTCGCCGCCCCGGCGTCCGACCCGGCCGGCTTCAAGTACCTGGCGCCGTACACCGGTTCGGCCATCGGTCAGCAGTGGATGTACGAGGGCAAGCACGTCCTCATCATCTTCGACGACCTGTCGAAGCAGGCCGACGCCTACCGCGCCGTGTCGCTGCTGCTGCGCCGCCCGCCGGGCCGCGAGGCCTACCCGGGCGACGTCTTCTACCTGCACTCCCGTCTGCTGGAGCGCTGCGCGAAGCTCTCCGACGACCTGGGCGCCGGCTCGATGACCGGTCTGCCGATCGTCGAGACGAAGGCCAACGACGTCTCGGCGTTCATCCCGACCAACGTCATCTCCATCACCGACGGCCAGTGCTTCCTGGAGTCCGACCTGTTCAACGCCGGCCAGCGTCCGGCCCTGAACGTCGGTATCTCGGTCTCCCGCGTCGGCGGCTCCGCCCAGCACAAGGCCATGCGCCAGGTGTCCGGCCGGCTCCGCCTCGACCTCGCCCAGTACCGTGAGCTGGAGGCCTTCGCCGCCTTCGGTTCCGACCTGGACGCCGCGTCGAAGTCGCAGCTGGAGCGTGGTCAGCGACTGGTCGAGCTGCTCAAGCAGCCGCAGTACCAGCCGATGCCGACCGAGGACCAGGTCGTCTCCGTGTGGGCCGGTACCACCGGCAAGATGGACGACGTTCCGGTCGCCGACGTCCGCCGCTTCGAGAAGGAGCTCCTGGAGTACCTGCACCGCAAGGAGCAGGGCCTCATGACCTCCATCAAGGAGGGCGCGAAGATGTCGGACGACACCCTCATCGCTGTTGCCGACGCGATCGCCGAGTTCAAGAAGCAGTTCGAGACCTCGGACGGCAAGCTTCTCGGCGAGGACGCCCCGGCCGCGGCCAAGTGACGTAAGGAAGGGACCTGACTCATGGGAGCCCAGCTCCGGGTCTACAAGCGTCGCATCCGATCCGTCACCGCGACCAAGAAGATCACCAAGGCGATGGAGATGATCGCCGCCTCGCGCGTCGTCAAGGCGCAGCGCAAGGTGGCGGCCTCCTCGCCGTACGCGGCCGAGCTCACCCGCGCGGTCACGGCGGTCGGCACCGGCTCGAACACGAAGCACCCGCTGACCACGCAGGCCGAGACGGTCGTGCGGTCCGCGGTGCTGCTCCTGACGAGCGACCGCGGTCTCGCGGGCGCCTTCAACTCCAACGCCATCAAGGCCGCGGAGCAGCTGACGGCACGCCTCGAGGCCGAGGGCAAGCAGGTCGACACCTACATCGTCGGCCGGCGCGGTCTGGCCCACTACCACTTCCGTGAGCGCACGGTCGTGGATTCGTGGTCGGGCTTCACGGACGAGCCGACGTACGCGGACGCCAAGAAGGTCGCGGCCCCCCTGATCGAGGCCATCGAGAAGGACACGGCGGACGGCGGGGTGGACGAGATCCACATCGTGTTCACCGAGTTCGTCTCGATGATGACGCAGACGGCGCTCGACGACCGTCTGCTGCCGCTCAGCCTCGACGAGGTGGCGAAGGAAGCAGCCCCCAAGGGCGAGATCCTTCCGCTGTACGACTTCGAGCCCTCGGCGGAGGACGTCCTCGACGCCCTTCTGCCGCGGTATGTGGAGAGCCGCGTCTACAACGCCCTCCTCCAGTCGGCAGCCTCGAAGCACGCCGCCACGCGGCGCGCGATGAAGTCGGCGACCGACAACGCAGGAGAGCTCATCGAGACGCTCTCCCGCCTTGCCAACGCGGCCCGCCAGGCCGAAATCACCCAGGAAATCAGCGAGATCGTCGGTGGCTCCGCAGCCCTGGCCGACGCGACCGCGGGGAGTGACAGGTAATGACGACGACAGTTGAGACGGCCGTTGCCACGGGCCGCGTCGCCCGGGTCATCGGCCCGGTCGTCGACGTGGAATTCCCCGTCGACGCCATGCCGGAGATCTACAACGCCCTTCACGTCGAGGTGGCCGACCCGGCCCTCGCCGGCGAGAAGAAGACGCTGACCCTGGAGGTCGCCCAGCACCTGGGTGACGGCCTGGTCCGCACGATCTCGATGCAGCCCACCGACGGTCTGGTCCGCCAGGCCGTGGTCACCGACACCGGCACGGGCATCACCGTCCCGGTCGGCGACTTCACCAAGGGCAAGGTGTTCAACACCCTCGGTGAGGTGCTGAACGTCGACGAGACCTACGACGGCGAGCGCTGGTCCATCCACCGCAAGGCCCCGCGCTTCGACGAGCTCGAGTCGAAGACCGAGATGTTCGAGACCGGCGTCAAGGTCATCGACCTGCTGACCCCGTACGTCAAGGGCGGCAAGATCGGTCTGTTCGGCGGTGCCGGCGTCGGCAAGACGGTGCTCATCCAGGAGATGATCTACCGCGTCGCCAACAACCACGACGGTGTCTCCGTGTTCGCCGGTGTCGGCGAGCGCACCCGTGAGGGCAACGACCTCATCGAGGAGATGGCCGACTCGGGCGTCATCGACAAGACCGCCCTGGTCTTCGGTCAGATGGACGAGCCCCCGGGCACCCGTCTGCGCGTGGCCCTGGCCGGTCTGACCATGGCGGAGTACTTCCGCGATGTGCAGAAGCAGGACGTGCTGTTCTTCATCGACAACATCTTCCGCTTCACCCAGGCCGGTTCCGAGGTCTCGACCCTGCTCGGCCGGATGCCCTCCGCGGTGGGCTACCAGCCGAACCTGGCCGACGAGATGGGTCTCCTCCAGGAGCGCATCACCTCGACCCGTGGTCACTCGATCACCTCGATGCAGGCGATCTACGTCCCCGCGGACGACCTGACCGACCCGGCCCCGGCCACCACCTTCGCCCACCTCGACGCGACGACGGTGCTTTCCCGTCCGATCTCCGAGAAGGGCATCTACCCGGCCGTGGACCCGCTGGACTCCACGTCCCGGATCCTGGACCCCCGCTACATCGCGGCGGACCACTACAACACCGCGATGCGCGTCAAGACGGTCCTGCAGAAGTACAAGGACCTTCAGGACATCATCGCGATCCTCGGTATCGACGAGCTGGGCGAGGAGGACAAGCTCACCGTCCACCGCGCCCGTCGCGTGGAGCGCTTCCTGTCCCAGAACACCCACGTCGCCAAGCAGTTCACCGGCGTCGACGGGTCGGACGTCCCGCTGGACGAGTCGATCACCGCGTTCAACGCGATCATCGACGGCGACTACGACCACTTCCCGGAGCAGGCGTTCTTCCTGTGCGGTGGCATCGAGGACCTCAAGGCCAACGCCAAGGAGCTGGGCGTCTCCTGAGCTCGGAGCCGAACTGCTCCAGGCTTTGAAACGCGTGTGAGGGGGCGGGCGCGTCCCGCCCCCTCTTTCACGCCCATTAGACTTGTAACCAACACCCGGCAGAACCCGCCGGGTGGTGACCCGAGGAGCCACCTTGGCTGCTGAGCTGCACGTCGCGCTGGTCGCGGCCGACCGAGAGGTCTGGTCCGGCGAGGCCACCCTGGTCGTCGCGCGCACCACGTCCGGCGACATCGGCGTCATGCCCGGTCACCAGCCGCTGCTCGGTGTGCTGGAGTCGGGCCCGGTGACCATCCGTACGAGTGATGGTGGAACGGTCGTCGCCGCGGTGCACGGCGGTTTCATCTCGTTCGCGGACAACAAGCTGTCGCTGCTGGCCGAGATCGCCGAGCTGTCGGACGAGATCGACGTCCAGCGCGTGGAGCGGGAGCTCGAGCGCGCGAAGGCGGAGGGCGACGCCGCCGCCGAGCGTCGCGCGGACGTTCGACTGCGTGCGGCGGCGACGCGCTGACCCAGCGCGGAGCCGTATGACGTCACTCAGCCGCGGCCGGCACCGGAGCAATCCGGAGCCGGCCGCGGCTGAGGCAGATACGGATGTTTTTTCCGTTCCGTTACCTATTTTCGGTACCTAGGAGACGAGGAGGTCGGTGTCGATGGTCCTCGCTCTGACTGTGTGCGGAATCGTCGTGGCCCTGGTGGTGCTGGGGCTGTTCGTCTTCGGCCTGCGCCGCAGACTCATCCAGCGCTCCGGCGGCACCTTCGACTGTTCCCTGCGCTGGGACGTGCCCGAGAAACCGGACACCAGCGGAAAAGGCTGGAGCTACGGCGTCGCCCGCTACAACGGCGACCGCATCGAGTGGTACCGCGTCTTCTCCTACGCCTACCGCCCGCGCCGGGTTTTGGAACGCGGCTCGATCGAGGTGGCGGGCCGCCGTCTCCCCGAGGGCGAGGAGGAGCTGGCCCTGCTGTCCGACGCGGTGATCCTCGTCTGTGTCCATCAGGGCACGCGCCTCGAACTCGCGATGAGCGAAGACGCGCTGACCGGTTTCCTCGCGTGGCTGGAGGCAGCCCCGCCCGGTCAGCGAGTCAACGTCGCTTAACTACGCGAACTGTCTTACGACAGTCCGCTGTTGATGGCGCTCACCAACTCGCCGTTGCTGGTGTCGCCGCTGAACTCCCAGAAGAACGCGCCGCCGAGGCCCTGGTTCTTGGCCCAGGTCATCTTCGTGCCGATCGTGGCGGGAGTGTCGTAGGACCACCAGTTGCTGCCGCACTTCGCGTAGGCCGTGCCCGCGATGGTGCCGGTGGCCGGGCAGGACGTCTTGAGGACCTTGTAGTCCTCGATGCCCTGCTCGTACGTACCCGCCGCCGGGCCCGTGGCCGTGCCGCCCGGGGCGTCCTGGGTGACGCCGGTCCAGCCGCGGCCGTAGAAGCCGATGCCGATGAGCAGCTTGCTCGCGGGCACGCCCTTCGCCTTGAACTTGGCCATCGCGTCGGCCGTGGTGAACCCGGCCTGCGGGATGCCGCTGTACGAGGTGAGCGGGGAGTGCGGGGCCGTCGGGCCCTGCGCCGCCCAGGCGCCGAAGAAGTCGTACGTCATCACGTTGTACCAGTCCACGTAGGCGGCGGCGCCCGCGTAGTCGGCCGCGTCGATCTTGCCGCCGGCGGAGCCGTCGGCGGTGGTGGCCGCGGTGACCAGGTTGCCCGTGCCGAACTTCGCGCGCAGGGCCTGCATCAGGTTCTTGTAGGCCGCCGCCCCGGACGTGTCGCAGGACAGGCCGCAGGCGTTCGGGTACTCCCAGTCGATGTCGATGCCGTCGAAGACATCGGCCCAGCGCGGATCCTCGACCAGGTTGTAGCAGGACTGCGCGAACGCGGCCGGGTTGGCGGCGGCCTGGGCGAAGCCGCCGGACCAGGTCCAGCCGCCGAAGGACCACAGCACCTTGATGTTCGGGTACTTGGCCTTCAGCTGGCGCAGCTGGTTGAAGTTGCCGCGCAGCGGCTGGTCCCAGGTGTCGGCGACGCCGCTGACCGACTGGTCGGCGGTGAACGCCTTGTCGTAGTCGGCGTAGGAGTCGCCGATCGCGCACTGGCCGCCCGTGACGTTGCCGAAGGCGTAGTTGATGTGCGTGATCTTCGCGGCCGAGCCGGACGTCACCAGGTTCTTGACGTTGTAGTTGCGGCCGTAGATGCCCCACTCGGTGAAGTAGCCGAGTTTCACCTTGTTTCCGACGGGCGGGGGGTTGGTGCCGCCCGTGGTGTGCACGGCGACCGCGCCGCTGACCGGTCCGGTCTGGTCGGCGGTGTCCCGGGCCTGGACGGTGTAGGAGTAGTCGGTGCCGGCGGTGAGACCGGTGTCGGTGTACGAGGTCGTCGTCACCGTGGCGACCTTGGCGCCGCCGCGCAGGACGTCGTAGTTCTTGACGCCCTTGTCGTCGGTGGCGGCGGACCAGGTCAGCTTCACCGAGGTGTCGGTGATCGCGGAGGCGGTGGGGGTGCCCGGGGCGGAGGGGGAGGCGTCGCCGGGGACCGTGGTGCCGTCGCAACTGTCGCCGTTGAGCCGACAGTTGGACGGGGAGCCGGAGCCCGCGCCGTTGAAGCCGAAGGAGACCGAGGCGCCGGCGGCTATCGAGCCGTTGTAGGACTTGTTCTTGGCGGTCCAGTGGGTGCCGGAGGACGTGACGTCGGCGTCCCAGGCGGAGGTGACGGACGTGCCGGAGGGGAAGTCCCACTCGATCGTCCAGGAACTGATGGCGGTGGTGCCGGTGTTCTTCACCGTCCATCTGCCCTCGAAGCCGGTGCCCCAGTCGGAGGCCTTGGTGTAGGTGGCGGTGGCGGTCGTGGCGGCCTCGGCGGGGCTTGCGAGGCCGACCGCGCCGGCCAGCGGGAGCAACAGGGCGGCGAACCCTGCCGCGACTCGGTGTCTGAAGCGCATGCTGCGCCTCCTAGGGGAGTCGGGGGGCGCGACTGAGCCTTCACGCCCACAGTGCCGCGAGAATAGAAAGGTCTGTACCACCGGTCAAGAGGTCTGGACCAGTCCCGCTTCTAAACCTCCAGATCAGCTCTGGATTCCCAACTCCTGCGCCAATACGGCCGCTTGGACCCGGCTTCGCAGCTCCAGCTTCCCCAGCAGCCGGCTCACATGCGTCTTCACCGTCGCCTCCGCCATGTCCAGCCGCTCGGCGATCCCCGCGTTGGACAGCCCCGCGCCGAGACAGGCCAGCACCTCGCGCTCACGTCGGGTGAGCGAGTCGAGGACGGCCCTGTCCGCGGTCGGCGCCCGGACCGGCTTCGCGGCGAACTCGGCGATCAGACGGCGCGTCACGGCCGGGGCGATCAGCCCCTCCCCGCCCGCCACGGTGCGGATCGCGGCGAGCAGATCCCGGGCCTCCGTGTTCTTCAGCAGAAACCCGGCCGCACCCGCCCTGAGCGCCCCGAACACATACTCGTCGAGGTCGAAGGTGGTCAGCACCAGGACGTCCGCGAGCCCCTCCGCGACGACCGCCCGGGTCGCCGACACCCCGTCGAGACGCGGCATCTGAATGTCCATCAGCACCAGATCCGGCCTCAACTCCCGGGCCAGCGCCACCGCCTGCTCCCCGTCCGCCGCCTCCCCGACCACCTCGATGTCGGGCGCACTGCCCAGGATCAGCACCAGTCCGGCGCGGACGGCGGACTGGTCCTCGGCGACGAGCACGCGGATCACGTCAACTCTCCTCAGAGACGGGGGCGGGTGCGGGAACGGCTTCGGTCAGCGGCAACACGGCGCGCACGGTCCACCACTCGCCCTCGGGCCCGGCCGCGAAGGTGCCGCCCAGCAGTGCCGTGCGCTCGCGCATCCCGACCAGACCGGCCCCGGAGCCGGGTGCGCGCGGCCCGTCCCGGTGGCCGTACGGGCTGCTCACCCGCACGTCCAGCATGCCGTCGCGCCGAGCCAGACGCACCGTCACCCGGCCCGGGCAGGCGTGCTTGAGGGCGTTGGTCAGCGACTCCTGGACGATCCGGTACGCGGCGAGTTCGACGGGCGTCGGAACCGGGCCGCGATCGCCGCCGCGTCCCTTGTCCAGCCCGTCGTCCAGTCCCTTGTCCAGTCCGTCGTCCAGTCCCTTGTCCAGTCCGTCGTCCAGTCCGTCGTCCAGCCCGACGTCGAGGCCGTTGGCACGGGAGCCCTCGACCAGGGCGGCGAGGCCGTCCAGGGTCGGGGTCGCGGCGGGCTCCTTGTCCCCGCCGCCGTCGCGCAGGATGCCGATCAGCCGCCGCATCTCCGCAAGCCCCTCGACGCTGTTCTCCCGGATGGTCTTCAACGCCTGCTGCGAGGTCGCCGGATCGTCGATGGACAGCGCGGCCGTGGAGTGGATGGCGATCGCCGACAGATGGTTGGCGACCATGTCGTGCAACTCCCGTGCCATCCGCGCCCGTTCGGACGTCACGGCCTGGGCGCGGTCCATCTCGGCGAGCAGCGCCGTCTGTTCGGCGCGCAGCCGCGCGGCCTCGGCGACGTCACGGTGGTTGCGCACGAGCCAGCCGGTGGCGGCGGGTCCGTACGCGCCGACGCCGACGACCACGCCGATCAGCAGCACCTCAGGCGTCCGCCACACCGCGAACGGCACCAGCGTCCCGGCCACCGTGAGCAGGCCGGTGATCCACTGGATCCGACGGGCGGAGGCGAGCGGGCCGTACAGGACGGCCGCGTACATGACGTCGGTGAACATCAGGAGGGTGGCCAGGCTGCCCTGGGTCAGCGCGTCCGCACTCACCGCGACCGTGCCGGTCAGCAGGGCCGTACGCGGGGCCGTCCGGCGCAGCAACTCGCAGCCGGACATCACGACGAGCGGCACGAGCATCGGCCACGGGCCCTCGAACAGCGTGATCGGATCCTTGGCCGGCCGGGTGTTCAGGCCGACGGCCACCAGCAGCAGGCCGCCGAGCAGCCCGCCGACGGCGATGTACACGTCGAAGCGGTGCGGGCGGGGCAGGCGGCGCAGCTCTCGGACAGCCATGTCCTCCATCCAACACGTCCCGCGCCCTCGCCGCCTGCTCCCCGGGGACGGTCCCGAACTGCATCTTTCGATGTACCGCGAGCTCGTCAGCGGCGACGACGAAACCGTCGGCCCGCGACGGGAGCCTGGGAGGGTGAGCGAGAGGAGCGAACCGTGATCGTCGCACTGATCATTGCCTGCGAGGTGGCCTTCTGGGCGCTGCTGGCCGCCGGACTGGCCTTCCGGTACGTGTTCCGGATGCCGCGGCTGGGCCTGGCCCTGCTGCTGTGCGAGCCGCTGCTGGAGGTCGTGCTGTTCGCCGTGACCGCGATCGACCTGAAGAACGGCGCCGAGCCGAACTGGCGGCACGGCCTGGCCGCCGTCTACATCGGCTTCACCGTGGGCCTCGGCCATTCCACGATCCGGTGGGCCGACGCCCGGGTCGCCCACCGCTTCGCGGGCGGCCCGCCGCCGGTGCGGCCGCCGAAGTACGGCATGGCCCGCGCCGTCCACGAGTGGAAGGTCGCGGGCCGCTGGGCCGTCGCCGCGCTGGTCGCCATGGCCCTGCTCCAGACGGCCGTCTGGTACGTCGGCGGCGACGGCGAGATCGCCTCGCTGCGGGCCTGGCAGCAGCGGATGCTGTGGGTGATCGGCATCAACGTCGTCATCGCCGGCAGCTACACCCTCTTCCCGAAGGAGCGCCCCGAGCGCGACCCGGACCCGAAGACCGAGCGGGAACAGGCCAAGATGCCTTAGCGCTCGCCGCCGACCGCCTTGTTGACTGCGCGAGCCAGGATGC
>NZ_JBFAKW010000013.1:37931-127854 GCF_040655955.1 Streptomyces sp. NPDC050263
TGCTGCGTGTTCCGGGGCAACCCCCGGACCCCCGGCCGGAGGCGAGTCTTCTCAGCGTTCGCCGCCAGGGACCCACAGGACGTCTCCTGCATCCCGGTTGGCCGTGCGGGCCAGGATGCTGCGTGTTCCGGGGCAACCCCCGGACCCCCGGCCGGAGGCGAGTCTTCTCAGCGTTCGCCGCCAGGGACCGACAGGACGTCTCCTGCATCCCGGTTGGCTGTGCGGGCCAGGATGCTGCGTGTTCCGGGGCAACCCCCGGACCCCCGGCCGGAGGCGAGTCTTCTCAGCGTTCGCCGCCAGGGACCCACAGGACGTCTCCTGCATCCCCGTTGGCCGTGCGAGCCAGGATGAAGAGCAGGTCCGAGAGGCGGTTGAGGTAGGTCGCGGTGAGCGGGTTCATCCGCTCGCCGTGCGCCTCCAGAGCGGCCCAGGTGGAGCGCTCGGCCCGGCGGACGACCGTGCAGGCCTGGTGGAGCAGAGCCGCCCCCGGGGTGCCGCCGGGCAGGATGAAGGAACGGAGCTTCTCCAACTGCTCGTTGAAGCGGTCACAGTCCGCCTCCAGTCGGTCGACATAGAACTGTTCCACCCTCAAGGGCGGGAACTCCGGGTTCTCCACGACCGGCGTCGACAGGTCCGCGCCCACGTCGAACAGGTCGTTCTGCACACGGGTGAGTACCTTGACGAGCTCCTCGTCGAGCCCGCCCAGCGCGAGCGCCGTGCCGATGGCCGCGTTCGCCTCGTTGGCGTCGGCGTAGGCGGCGATCCTGAGGTCGGTCTTGGCGACCCGGCTCCTGTCGCCGAGAGCGGTGCTGCCCTGGTCGCCGGTCCTGGTGTAGATACGCGTCAGATTGACCATGCGGCCAATCTAGACCGTCCGAGCGGCCCCACCAATCGGTGGGAACAGGCCTGAATCGGACAGGAATTGAAGACGTGACCGGCGTCTCACCCCCTGAGACGTGAAACGCGTTACTAACCGGTCACACAGCGCCTCCCGACCGCTAATCTCCCGCCGAGAGGCACAGGGACAGACAGACGGACAGGCAGACGGTCGGGCGACCGGGGCGGCTGCGCCGGATGGTTGACGCCGGTGACATCGGACGCGTGAGCGGGCAGGGCTTCTGCAGGCATCGAAACCGCACAGGCCACAGGCATCACTCCTGCGGGTGAATTCGGTATCGGTTCGCTCACAGACGGCAACCTACGACCGCTTCGTGCAGTCAGAGGATGCAACACCGGACACCACACCAGCGGAGCACGAGACGCACGCTTAGGGGAGCGCTATGTACATCAGGGGCGACCACGTCGAGCTGGTCGTCGGGGGCCGTCTCGACGTCCGCAGCGCGGCGGACGCCCGTACGGCCCTCCATGCGGCCGTCGACGACGGAGTCGGAGACCTGGTGCTCGACCTGTCCGAGCTGGACTCCTGGGACGCCACCGGACTCGGCGTCATCATGGGCGTCCACCGGCGGGCCGGCCGCTGCGGACGACGGCTGGTGCTGCGCGGCGTGCCTCCGCAGATGCAACGCCTGCTGGTGGCCACCCGGCTGCACCGGATCCTCGCGATCGAGGGCGGAATCGGAGTGGAGTCCCTGCCCCGGGTGTGACCGGCGGACAGGGTGTGGCCTGCGGCGGAAAACGTGCGACGGGCGCAATCCTCACGAGACTGTGACGCTTCGGGCGGCGCGGCACCCCGGGCTGTCGTAGATACTGTGCGAAGGTTTACGGTTCGTCTGCCCGCCGCCCTCAGCCCTCGAGCGGGCACCGGACCATACGCGACAGCGCAGTGTGCAGCAAGGCCGGGAGGGGCACCGCCACACGACGCTTTTGGGGGGCTTGAGCCATGGACCCGAACACCCAGGGGCCCGAGGAGTACGGCCGCGACGACGACGGCGGCGGTACGCCGCGTCCGCGCCCGTCCAGGGACCCCCTGACGCCCGACTTCGGCCAGCACACGCCGGCCCAGGCCCGCACGGTGCGGCTCGTCGCCGGCGAACACCTGCTCACGGTCAACCCGGTCGACGGCAGCGAGATAGAACTCTGCCCGCCCACCCAACGGGCCGAACGGCCCGCCAAGCGCACCCCCGAGCAGCGTGCCGAGGCCGAGCGCGCCGCCCGGCCGCCCGCCCCCGCCGGACCCGCCCGGCCCGCACAGCCGCTCCAGGGCCGCCAGGACGAACGCGAACAGCTGGTCCGGCTGCTCGCCCGCGGCCGCTCCGTCCGGCTCACCGGAGCCCCCGGCTCCGGCCGCACCAGCCTCCTCGACCTCGTCGCCGAGGACTGCGAAGACCTCGCCCCCGAGGGCGTCGTCCGCCTCACCGGCCTCGGCCGCACCACCGACGACCTGCTGCACGACCTCTTCCACGCCGTCTTCGACGCCCCCCTCCACCGCCCGGACGACGACGACCTGCGCGCCCTGGTCCGCGAGATCGGCGCGGTCGTCGTCATCGACGACCTCGACCTCGGCGGCGCCGCCCTCGACGAACTGCTCGACGCGACGCCCGAGTGCGCCTTCCTGCTCGGCGCGACCCCGGACACCCCGCTGCCCACCGCGGACTCCGCCGTCGAGGAGGTCGTCCTCACCGGCCTCGACCGGGCGGGCGGCGTCGAGGTGATCGAGCACGCCGTCGGCCGCGTCCTCACCGAGGAGGAGGCCAACTGGGCCGGCGACCTCTGGTTCGAGTCCGAGGGCCTGCCGCTCCGGTTCGTCCAGGCCGGGGCCCTGCTCTCGCAGCGCGACCGACTGCGGGCCGGCGCGGACGCCGTCGACTTGTTCGGCGTCTTCGAGGACGCCCGGCCCTTCGTCGCGCCCGCCGACGCCGACGTCGCCTCCGGGGCCGGCGAGGCCGAGGAGATATCCCTGCCCTCGCTCGGCGAGGCCGCCGCGCCCGCCCCGCTGCTCGCCGCCCGGCTCAGCGCCTGCGCCCGCGCCACCCTGCGCCTCGCCGTCGCCCTCGGCGGCGAGGTCCCGCACCAGGCACACCTGCCCGCACTCGTCGGCGACACCCACGCCGACGCGGCCCTCGGCGAACTCGCCGCCTGCGGACTCGTCTCCCCGGTCGGCACCCGGTACCGGCTCGCCGCAGGCGTCCAGACCCAGCTGGAGGCCGCCGGATACGCCGACGACCGCGCGGCCCATGCCCACACCGCCGCCCAGCACTACGCCTGGTGGGCCGGGCACCCCTCGGTCACCCCCGACAGAGTGTGCGCGGAGGCCGACGCCGTGCTCGCCGCCCTCGCCGCGGTCGTCCCCGCCACCACCCGGCCCGCCGAGGGCGAGGAGTCCACGTCCGTCCAGCTCGCCCGCACCGCAGCGCCCGCGTTCGCCGCCGGCCTGCACTGGAGCGCCTGGGAGAGCAGCCTGCACGAGGGCGCCGAAGCCGCCCGGCTCGCCGGGGAGTCCGCCGACCGGGCCTACTTCCACCACGAGCTCGGCGTCCTCGCCCTCTGCGTCGGGGAACTCGACCGCGCCCGCTCGGAGCTGGAGGCCTCCCTCGCCCTGCGCTCCGCCATCGCCGACAAGCGCGGCACCGTCGCCGGCCGCCGCGCCCTCGCCCTGGTCTCCGACCGCTCCGGGGACGTACCCGGCCTGGCCGCGGCGACCGCCGGCGAGGAGGTGCCCGACGCCCGCCACGAGGAGTCGGCGTCCCCGCCGCGCGGCATCCAGGCGGTCCTCCCGACCTACCCGCCGGACGCCGAGACCGTCGTCCACCGTGCCGCGGCCCCCTCGACGCCCGCCAAGCACAGCCGGGGCGGCCTGAAGAACCTGGCCAAGCGCAACCTCGTCGCGGCCGGCGCGGGCGCCCTGCTCGTCGCCGTCCTCGGCACGGTGGTGGGGCTGGGCGCGACCTCCAACAACGACGCCAACAACCCCTCCGACCAGGTCAGCGTCAGCCCCTCCGCCAGCACCGGCCCGGACGACGGCGGCCTGGACTCCGACACCCCGGGCGACCCCGGCTCCACCGGCGACACCGGCACGGCCACCAGCAGGCCGACGGACCCGGGCCCGGACGGCACGATGGGGACGTCGGACGATCCGACGCCGACGGGGGAGGCGGAGCCGTCGTCCGGGGCGAGCGGCTCGCATGGTTCGGGCGGCGATGACCCGTCCGACTCGCCCAAGCCGTCGTCCTCGGGCTCGGGCTCGAATTCCGGGTCGCCGTCCCCGTCCACGTCTCCGTCCAGCAGCGGAACGGGCACGACGTCGCCTTCGCCGTCCGCATCTGTGACGACCAGCCCGACCCCGTCGGGGGGCACCAGCCCGCCCATCTCGAACTCGGCCGGCAGCTCGACGTCCTCCAGTCCCGCCGGCTCGATCAGCTCCGCCGAGAGCAGCGCCTCGCCGGATCAGGTGATCTAGTGCCGCGGCAGGCAACGTTCGCCCCTGCCGCGGCACTAGCGCTTGGCGGGCAGCGCCGAGGGCCGGGTTCCCGTCAGGGGAGCCCGGCCCTCGGTGGGCGTGGGGGTCAGAACAGCCGGAGTTTGTCGTCCTCGATGCCGCGCATCGCGTTGTAGTCGAGGACCGTGCAGCCGATGCCGCGGTCCGTGGCGAGGACGCGCGCCTGCGGTTTGATCTCCTGGGCCGCGAACACACCGCGCACCGGGGCGAGATGCGGGTCGCGGTTCAACAGCTCGAGATAGCGGGTGAGTTGCTCGACCCCGTCGATCTCGCCGCGCCGCTTGATCTCCACCGCGACGGTCTGACCCTCCCCGTCCCGGCACAGGATGTCCACGGGGCCGATGGCGGTCATGTACTCGCGGCGGATGAGGGTGTAGCCCTCGCCGAGGGTCTCGATGCGGTCGGCGAGCAGCTCTTGGAGGTGCGCTTCCACGCCGTCCTTGATCAGGCCCGGATCGACGCCCAGTTCGTGCGACGAGTCGTGGAGGATCTCCTCCATCGTGATGATGAGCTTCTCGCCGCCTTTGTTGACGACGGTCCAGACGCCTTCTTCGTCCCCCGAGCCCTCCTTCAGCGTGCAGGGCGGCGACATCCAGTTCAGGGGCTTGTAGGCCCGGTCGTCCGCATGGATCGAGACGCTGCCGTCCGCCTTCACCAGGATGAGGCGGGGGGCGGAGGGGAGGTGGGCGGTGAGCCGGCCGGCGTAGTCGACGGAGCACCGGGCGATGACGAGACGCATGGGGCGCAACGCTATCCGACGCCCACGCTCGTACGCGATTCGCCCGCCCGTCTCCCGCCACCACCCTCGACCGAGGCCCCTTCGGGCCCACCCCTTTTGATCCGGAAAAAGATCGTTCGACAGTGGCCGATTGTGTGCCCAATAGGGGTTCCCTATGTGCCCATTCTCCTGGTGCGGTCACGGTCCGTTGCCTACCGTAGTGAACGGGAGGTCGCGATGCGTGTACTCAGCGTGTGCGGTGTTTCGGCATGCGGACTCCCTTTCCCTGTCAGGCAACCCCTGTTGTTCCGGGGGTGCGAGAGGAGTACCCATGTCGCTCGACGTCTCACCGGCGCTACTCGAACAGGCCGAGCGAGGCGAGGTCGACGAAGCAGAATTCGTCGACTGCGTCCGGACCTCCCTGCCCTATGCATGGGAGATGGTCAGCTCCCTGGTGGCCCAGCTGAAGGTGGACGGCGGAGACTTCGCCGACAACCAGACGCCCCCGCCGGACGAGCAGGCGCGCGGCCAGTTGCTGCGTGCGCTCGCGAGTGACGCGATACGCGGCGCGCTGCAGCGGCACTTCGGTGTGCGGCTGGCCTTCCAGAACTGCCACCGGGTGGCGGTGTTCCCGTTGGACTCGGCTGTCGACGAGAAGCTGACCCGCTTCACCTCGCTCCGCAGCCAGGTGCTGAACCAGTCCCCGGAATTCCGGGACTGCTGAGGTACCCGTGTGAACCTGTGGCTTGCCGCTCCTGACGCGGGAGGTGCCATCAGTACGGGAGCGGCAAGCTTCGCGGCCGGCTGGGCCGCTCACCCGAGGTGGGGGAGCACCTCAGCGCCCAGCCGCCGTACGTTCTCCTCGGTGGCCGCCAGGTCGCCGGAGCCCTCGACGAGCAGGGCGAAACGCGAGATGCCGGTCCGCTCGCTGGTCGCCGCGAGGCGGTCGACGCACAGCCGCGGAGTGCCCACCGGGTGCAGCCCGCAGAGCAGTTCGGTGTACGCCACCGGGTCCCGCATGCCGCGGGCCCGGCCGTCGACCGTCACATGCGCGTCGAGCCCCTGCCGCAGCCAGCCGGGCATCGCCTTCACCAGCGTCTCCACCGCGTCCGTGCGCCGGTCCGCGATCTGGCAGACGCCAGCCGAGACATGCGCCGCACCCCGGATCTCGTCGCCGGATCGCCCGGCCGCGCGCGCGTACTGCCGCCACAGGGCGACCATCTCGGCCTTCTCCTCGTCCCCCACATGCATGCCGAGGAGCATCGGCAGACCGCGTTCGGCGGCCAGCCGCACGCTCACCGGCGAGGTGCACGCGACGACGACCTCCGGCCCGGAGACGTCCGTCAGCGCCTCCGACGGCCTTGGTACGACAGCGACTTCACGGAACCGGAAACGCTCGCCGTCGGCCCCGACCGAGGGCTCGCGCAGCCAGCGCACCAGCAGATCGAGTGATTCCGGGAACCCCTGCTCGTACGCCTCCAGACCAGAGCCGAACACCTCCAGGTCGACCCACGGTCCGCCGCGCCCCACGCCCAGCGAGAAGCGGCCGCCACTCGTCAGGTGCAGCAGCGCGGCCTGTTCGCCGAGGGCGACGGGATGGACGGTGGGCAGCACGCTGACCGCCGTGCCGACCCGGATACGGCGGGTGCGGCCCAGCAGCAGAGCGGCGAGCGTGACCGCCGACGGGCATGTGCCATACGGCACGAAGTGGTGCTCGGCCAGCCAGACCGAGTCGAGACCCGCCTCCTCGGCCACCTCGGCCGAGCGGACCGCACGGTGCAGTGCCTCGCCCTGACCCTGGCCGGGAAACTGGGCTCCCAACACGAAACTTCCAACGCGCATGGACTTTCCTGCTTCCTTGGCTCCGACACGGAGCTCCCCCACCCGGCATAACCGTCTGACACGTGCCGAGGACACGGTCTGGCGAAGAGATTTGCGGATTGTCTGCAGAATGCGACGTCCGAGAGGCGGACTTGTGAGGATCGCTGCCCTACGGGTACCCGCGTTCGCGCCGCGTAGGCTGGATGCCAACCCTGCTTCCTGTATAGCCCCGTGAGGTGTCCTGTGTCCCCGCGTCGCAACCGACCCAAGGGTGAGGGCTCGTCCGGCCAGAGTGCCGAGGACGACCGCACGAGCCGTTACGGCGGCTGGCAGTCGGCGGAGAGCTGGCACGGCGAGCAGTGGAGCGTACGGCATGTGGCCGGGGCGAGCGCGCAGGGCAAGGCGTACCGGTGCCCCGGCTGCGACCAACTGATCCCCGACGGCGTCCCGCACGTCGTGGTCTGGCCCGAGCACGCGGGCGTCGACGACCGCCGGCACTGGCACAAGGCGTGCTGGAACGCACGGGACCGCCGCACCCCGGGGGTGCGGCGGTCCCGAAACGCGCCGAAGTTCTAGACGCTCTGGATGTTCCAGAGACTCTGGAGGTTCTGGACGCTCTGGATGTTCTGGATGTTCTAGACGTCCCGCTTCTCCAGCAGGGCGAAGGCGGCGCCGAGGACGGCGGCCGTCAGAACCAGCGCGATCCACAGCGGGTCCCAGCCGCTCGGGCCGCTCTCGGCCAGCGAGGACGAGCTCGCGTAGAAGATGCTCAGCTGGTTCGGGATCGAGTACTCGAACAGAGCCTGCTGAAGGTCCGCCAGCGAGGACGAGAACATGAAGATCGCGATGACCAGCGGGGCCAGCAGGACGCCGATCATGACGGTGATGGCGCCCGCCGAGTGCCGGATGATCGAGCCGACGGCCAGCGAGAGCAGCCCGAGCAGCGCGATGTAGAAGGAGACGCCGAAGGTGGCCTTGAGCCATTCCTCGCCGGTCGGCTGCCGGGCGTCGCCCAGCATGCCCACCTGCACCATCGCGACGAAGCCCGAGGACACGAGCGTCACGACGAAAGCGACGGCGAAGAACACGATCGACTTCGCCACGAGGACCCGGCTGCGGGACGGGCAGGCCACCATGGTCGTCCGGATCATGCCGGTGCCGTACTCGGAGGCCGTGGTCAGCACGCCGAGCGTGATGACGCACATGCTGCCCAGCAGCACGCCGAAGAAGCCGAACGACAGTGCCGTCTCGCCGGCGAGGTCGGCCTCGGAGGCGTTGGAGGAGACGATCGCCCCCGCCAGCAGGCCGATGCCGACGACGAGCAGCACGAACACGCCCAGCGTCCACATCGTGGAGCGCACCGACCGGATCTTCGTCCACTCCGAGGCGACGGCGTGCCCGAGGTGGGTGCGCACGATCGGGATCGGCGAGGTGTAGCCCGGCCCGGGCAGGGGAGCGGCGTACGAGGGACCGGGCGCCCCCTGCCAGGCGGGCGCGGCCTGCGGCGACGGATGCTGCGGGGTACTCATCGGGCGTCCTCGGACTCGTTCGTGGCGTCGGGAGCGGGGCTGGGCGCGGGCGCGGAGACAGCCGACGCCTTGTCCAACGAGGGCGCAGCCGCAGGGGCCGACGCGGGCTGCGCCGGGGCGGGCGCGGCACCGGCCGGGGCGGCGGCAGTGGCGGCCGGGGCCGACGCCGGGCTCGTGGGCGAGGCAGGCGAGGCAGGCGCGACCGGCTGCGCCGGGGCTTGGGCGGCGCCGTGTGCGTACGGGTTGGCGTTGTTCGGGCCCGGGGCGGCCGCCGGGGCGCCCGGCGCGCCGTAGGCCCCGTAGGAGGCTGCCGGGGGTGTCTGTGGGGGCTGCGGCGGCGCGTAGCCCTGCTGCTGCGGGTGCGGCGGGGCGTACCAGCCGGGCTGGCCCTGGCCCGGCACCGGCATCGGGGGCTGCGCGCCCGGCGGCAGCTGCTGCTGGAGCCCGGCCTTCTGGTCGATGGTGGACCGGTAGTCCACGGCGCCCTGCGTCATCCGCATGTACGCCTCCTCCAGCGAGGCCTGGTGCGGCGACAGCTCCCACAGGCGGACGTCGGCGTCGTGGGCGATGTCGCTGATGCGGGGGAGGGCGAGCCCCGTCACGCGCAGGGCGCCGTCCTGCTCGGGCAGGACGTTGCCGCCCGCCTCGGTGAGCGCGGAGGCCAGCTTCTCGCGCAGCTGCGGCTCGGTGTGCGGGATGCGTACGCGCGCGAAGTCGGCGGAGTTGGCCGAGATGAAGTCCTTCACGCTCATGTCGGAGAGCAGCTGTCCGCGCCCGATGACGATCAGATGGTCGGCGGTCAGCGCCATCTCGCTCATGAGGTGCGAGGAGACGAAGACGGTGCGGCCCTCCGCCGCGAGCGACTTCATCAGGTTGCGCACCCAGAGGATGCCCTCGGGGTCGAGGCCGTTGACCGGCTCGTCGAACAGCAGCACCTGGGGGTCGCCGAGCAGCGCGGCCGCGATGCCGAGCCGCTGGCCCATGCCGAGGGAGAAGCCCTTGGAGCGCTTTCGGGCCACGTCCTGGAGGCCGACCACGCCGAGCACCTCGTCGACCCGCCGGTCCGGGATGCCGGACAGCTGGGCCAGACACAGCAGGTGGTTACGGGCGTGCCGCCCGCCGTGCACGGCCTTCGCGTCGAGCAGGGCGCCCACCTGACGGGCCGCGTTCGGCAGCCGTCGATAGGGGTAGCCGCCGATCGTCACCGACCCCGCGGTGGGGTTGTCCAGGCCCAGGATCATCCGCATGGTCGTCGACTTGCCCGAGCCGTTCGGCCCGAGGAAGCCGGTGACGGCTCCGGGCCGCACCTGGAAGGAAAGGTTGTACACAGCGGTCTTGTCGCCGTACCGCTTGGTCAGGCCGACAGCCTCGATCATGCTCCGCACCCATCGAAAGGTTCAGGACAGCGGGGCACACGCCCCCGTAAGGGTTAGGAGGATATCCGGGCGCTGACGGTTCCGCTCAAAAGAAAGCAAAGGCGAAAGCGTTACGCGTCGCGTTTCTTCAGCAGGAGGTATCCGCCGGCGAGCGCGGCGACCACCCACAGCGCCATGATCGCGAGCCCGCCCCACGGCCCGTACGGGGTGTCGTCGTCGATCGGCGTGACCACCTGCATGATCTTGCTGCCGGCCTGGTCGGGCAGATACCGGCCGATCCTCTTCGTCGCGGGGACGTTCCCGAGGATGTTGGAGATCAGGAAGAAGAACGGCATCAGGATGCCCAGCGACAGCATCGGCGAGCGCAGCATCGTGGCCACGCCCATCGAGAACACGGCGATCAGGGTCATGTACAGGCCACCGCCGATGACCGCCCGCAGCACTCCGCTGTCGTCGATCGACGCCTTGTGGGAGCCGAGCATCGACTGTCCGAGGAAGAACGTGACGAAGCTGGTGACGAGTCCGACGGCGAGACAGAGCCCTGCGGCCACCGTGATCTTGCTGAACAGGAACGTGCCGCGCTGCGGCACGGCGGCCAGCGAGGTGCGGATCATGCCGGTGCTGTACTCGTTGGACACCACCAGCACGCCGAACACGATCATCGCGAGCTGCCCGAGGCTCATCCCGGCGAAGCTGATGAACGTGGGGTCGAAGGACAGCCGGTCGTCGCGGCTCATGGTGTCGAACTCGTTCTTCGACAGCGCGGAGATCAGCATGCCGAGGGCGATCGTGACGACCACGGCGAGCGAGAGCGTCCACACCGTGGACGCCACCGACCGGATCTTGGTCCACTCGGACCGGATGACCTGGGTCGCCGCCATCATCGGCTCCTCGTCCAGTCGTCGCCCCACGGCTCTTCGAGGGGCGTGTCGGTGTGCGCGTGGTACTCCACCGACCCCGCGGTCAGCTGCATGAACGCCTCCTCCAGGGAGGCCTGCTGGGGGCTCAGCTCGTGCAGCACGATCTGGTGCTGCGCGGCCAGCTCGCCGATGCGCTCCGACTTGCCGCCGTCCACCTCCGGCACCCCGCTGCCGGTCTCCACGACCGTGACCCCGGCGCCGTGCAGGACGTCGAGCAGGCGCTCCCGCTGCGGGGTGCGGATACGGACGTAACTGCGCGAGTTCCGCTCGATGAAGTCGGCCATCGAGGTGTCGGCGAGCAGCCGGCCCTGGCCGATGACGACCAGGTGGTCGGCGGTCAGCGCCATCTCGCTCATGAGGTGCGAGGAGACGAACACCGTCCGCCCTTGCGCGGCCAGCGATTTCATCAGGTTGCGGATCCAGTGGATGCCCTCGGGGTCGAGGCCGTTCACCGGCTCGTCGAACATCAGGATCCGGGGGTCGCCGAGCAGCGCGCCCGCGATGCCGAGCCGCTGCCCCATGCCGAGCGAGAACCCCTTGGCCTTCTTCTTCGCCACCGCGGTGAGCCCGACCGTGTCGAGCACCTCGTGCACCCGGCTCTTCGGGATGCCGTTGCTCTGCGCCAGACACAGCAGATGGTTGAAGGCGCTGCGCCCGCCGTGCATGGCCTTGGCGTCGAGCAGGGCGCCTATGTACGTGAAGGGGTCCTTGAGCCGGTCGTAGTGCTGCCCGTCGATGCGGACGTCCCCCGCGGTGGGCCGGTCGAGGCCGAGCATCATCCGCATGGTGGTGGACTTGCCGGCGCCGTTGGGACCGAGGAAGCCCGTGACGATGCCCGGTCTCACGGTGAAGGTGAGGTTGTTCACCGCCAGCTTCTCGCCGTACCGCTTCGTCAGGCCTTCCAGCTCGATCATGCCGACACGCTAGTGCGCGACGAAGCCCTCTGCCACCGCAGTGACGGAGGGCTTCGTCGATGTTCAGTCGCTGTACCGCCGGACGTTACCGGGACTGCTGGGCCGGAACCCCACGGGAGATCGGCTCGTCGTCCGTGGACGGCGTGCCGGCCGCGGCGACCGCGGCGCCGGTCAGCGTGGCGAGCATCTCGCGGACGTTCGTCAGCTGGGCGTTGATGCTGTCGCGACGGTTGGTGAGGGCCGCCAGCTCGCGCTCGGATTCCGAACGGATCCGGTCCGCCTTCGCATTGGCGTCGGCGACGATGTCCTCGGCCTGACGCTGAGCGGTCTCCACCGTCTGACGGGCGCGACGCTCCGCGTCGGTGCGCAGCTTCTCGGCCTCCAGCCGCAGCTGCTCCGCGCGGTGCTCGATCTCCGCGAGACGCTTCTCCGCCTTCTGCTGACGGGACGCCAGGTCGCGCTCCGACTGCTCCCGGCGCTTGGCCAGGTTGGTCTCGAAGTCCGCGGCGGCCTGGGCGGCCTTGGCGCGGGTCTCCTCGAAGAGGGCGTCGGCCTCCTCACGCTTCGACTGCGCGTCCTTCTGCGCCTCGGAACGCAGCTGCGACGCGTCGCTCTTGGCCTTCTCGACGATCCGGACGCCCTCGTCCTCAGCCTTGGCCTTGCGCTCCGCAGCGAACGATTCTGCGTCGTTGCGAACCTGCTGGGCCGCCGACTCGGCGAGCTCGCGGTGCTGCTCGGCCGCCCGCCGGGCCTCCTCGCGCAGATCCTTGGCCTCTTCCTCGGCGAGGCGGAGGATCTTCTCGACACGCGCGCCGAGACCGGCGTACGACGGCTCGGCGTCGCTTACCTGGGCCTGGGCGTTCTGCGTTTCGAGGTGGAGCTCCTCGATGCGCTTTTCCAGAGCAGTGATACGGGCCAGAGCGCTGTCACGGTCGGAGACGAGCTTCGAGATGCGTTCGTCCACCTGAGCGCGGTCGTACCCACGCCGCACAAGCTCGAAGCCGTAGGGGGAAGTGTCGCTCATGGGGTTCCTGTCGAATGAGACCGGTGAGGTGATAGGTGGAATCCTAGGGGCCTGAGCGGTGTGTCATAGAGCGTATGCGTGTTTGATCTGGAGAATGACACCCCTTTTGGGTGGCTGACCGGCAGCACCCTTGCCAAAGATTCGGTCAAAGACGCCAGACTTTAACGCAATTCACACATTCCGCTAGCCGTCCGAGGGCTTCCCACTCGATCGAGGGGACCCGATGGTCACCCCTGCCTTGACGCCTCCGTCCTTGCCGCCGGCCGGGGCCTCGAAGGACTCCAGCGCCTCCAGGACGTCCTGAACCCGGGAGATCTCCGCGTTGATGTCCTCGCGCCGACGCACCAGGACCTCCAGCTCGCGCTTGCCCTCCTCGACCGTGCGCCGCGCCTCGCGGATCGCCTCGGCCTTGAGCTCCTCGGCCTCCCGCACCAGCGCCGACTTCTTCTGCTCGGCCTCCTTGAGCAGCCCCTCGGCCTTCTTCACGGCGGCGATACGGACCTTGCCCGCCTCGGAGTTGGCGTCCGACACCAGCTCCTTCGCCTTCGCCTGAGCCCTGGTGAGCTGTTCCTCGGACGCCTTGATGAGCGCGTCGCAGCGGTCGCCGGTCGACTTCATGGTCTCGGAGGCCTCACGGCGGGCCCGCTCGTGCAGCGCCTCGATCTCGTTCGTGATGCGGTCGCGCAGCTCCTCGGCCCGCTCCCTTATGGCCGTCGCGTCCCGGCGGGCGCCGACGAGCAGCTCGTCCGCGTCCGTACGGGCCTTCTCCACCCGGGAGTTGCCCTCGACGGTCGCCTCGGACACCAGCCGGTCCGCCTCGCTGCGGGCCGCGCCGACCATCGAGTCGGCCTGCGCCTCCGCGTCCGCGGTCGCCTGCTGAGCCTGGGTCTGCGCCTCGGTGAGCAGTTTGTCCGCCTCGGCCGCGGTCTCCGTGATGAGGGTGTCGACCTGCTCGGCCGCCTCGGAGCGCCGCTTGTTGGACTCCTTGCGGGCTTCGTCCAGCGTCGAGTCGGCCTCCTCGCGGGCCACGCTCATCAGCCGGTCCGCCTCCGCGGCCGCCTCCCGCTTGAAGCGCTCGGCCTCGGTACGGACCCGCTCGGCGTGCGCCTGCGCGGAACCCACCGTCTCGGCGGCCTCGGCGCGCAGCCGCTCCGCGTCCCCGGAGGCGTCCGAGATCAGCTTCTCCGCCTTGGCGACCGACTCGGCGCGCAGCCGCTCGGCCTCCGTGATCGTCTCCGACTGGAGCAGTTCCGCCTCGTTGCGCGCCTCGGTGATGAGGGTGTCGGCCTGCGTCGCCGCGTCCGAGCGGATGCGGTTGGCGTCGTCCCGGGCCTCCGCCCGGGTGCGCGACGCGTCCTGGTCGGCCTGCGCGATCGCGTCCGAGACCTCGGTGCGCACCCGCTGGGCGTGCGCGGACGCCTCCGAGCGCAGCCGCTCCGCCTCCGCGATCGCCTCGCCGACGGTCCGCTCGGCCAGCTCCTGCGCGGCCTGAGAGGCCTCGCCCGCCTCACGCCGGACCCGGCCCGCGTCCTCCGCGGCCCGCTCCCGTTCGGCGTAGGCGTCGGCGCGGACCCGGTCCGACTCCTCCTGCGCCTCGCGCCGGGTACGGTCCGCCGCGTGCTCGGCGGCCGAACGCAGCCCGATGATCTCGTCCTGGGCCTGCTCGTGCAGCCCGGCCACGGAGTCCCGCACCTGCTGTGCGTGCTGCTCGGCCGCCGACACCATCTCGACGGCCCGCCGGTCGGCCTCCTCGACCAGCCGGACGGCCTCGGTCTGCGCCTCCTCGACGCGCTTGCGCGCCGAGGCCAGCAGTTCCTCGCTCTGGTCGCGAGCCCGCTCGCGCTCCTGGTCGGCCTCCTGGCGGGCGGAACCGAGGAGCTCCTCGGCCTCGCGCCGGCGCCTCAGGGCCTCCTCCTGCGCGGCGGCCAGCGTCTCGGTCGCCTCGTCGGCCAGCCGCTCGGCCGCGGTCGCCGCCTCCGCGCGCAGCCGGTCGGCGGTGTCCTGTGCCTCGGACTTCAGCCGCTCCGCCTCGGCGGCGGCCTCGGACCGCAGCCGTACAGCGATGGCCTCGCCCTCGGCGCGCGAGGCGGACGCGTCGGCGGCGGCCTCGTTGCGCAGCCGGTCGGCCTCCGCGTCGGCCTGCTGCTGGAGGCCGCGGATCCGCTCCGCGGCCTCGCCGCGCAGCCGGTCGGTCTCCTCGGCGGCCTCGCGGCGGATCCGCGCGGCCTCCTCGCGGGCGTCGGTCAGCGCCTGCTCGGCGGAGGCGAACCGGGCCTCCGCGTCCGTGTGCAGCCGGGTCAGCTCCTCGGCGGCCTCCGCCTGCCGGGCGTCTATCCCGCGCTCGGTCTCCTCGCGCAGCTCGCGCGCCGCCTGCTCGGCGTTGGAGGTGATGGTCTCGGCGAGCTCCACCGCCTCCTCGCGGGAGCGCTCGGCCTCCGCGCGGGTGCGCTCCAGGGTCTCCTCGGCCTGCCGGCGCAGCGTGGTGGCGCGCTCGATGGCCTCGGTGCGCACCTTCTCGCTGTCCGAGGTGGCCTTCTGGCGCAGCTCGTCCGCGTCGGCCCGCGCCTTGGACAGCAGCTCCTCGGCGGTCCGGGCCGCCTCCTCGATCTGCTGGACGGCCTCCCTGCGGGCCTCCGCGCGGATCTTCTCGCCCTCGGCGACCGCGTCGGCGCGCAGCTGCTCGGCCTCGCCGCGCAGCCGGCGCGCCTCCTCCTGCAGCTCGACCGTCTTGGCGCGGTACTCCTTGGTGTCGTCCTTCGCGGAGCCCTTCAGCTGCTCGGCGATGTCGTGCGCCTCGGCCCGCAGCCGGTCCGCCTCGGTCTCCGCCTCGCGACGGATCCGCTCGGCCTCCTCGGCGGCGGCCTTGGTGGTGTTCTGCGCGTCCTCCTGCGCCCGGTTGAGGACGTCCTCGGCGGTCTTGGCCGCCTTCGACAGCTGGGTCGCCGACTCCTCGGCGGTCAGCGTGCGGGCCCGCTCCGAGGCCTCGCCGACGATCTTCTCGGCCTCCGCGCGGGCGTCCGCGACGACCTGCTCGGCCGACTCCTTGGTCGCCTCGGCCTCCTTGGTGGCCTCGGTGACCAGGCGGGCGACCTGCTCCTTCGCGGTGCGGGTGCGCTGCTCGTTGGCCGACTCGGCGCTGGCGAGCGCCTTCTCGGCGGCGGCCTTCGCCTCGCTGAGCACCTTGTCCGCCTCGGCCTGCGCCTTGCGCAGCGCGTCCTCGGCCTCGGACATGCGCAGCTCGGCGGCGCGGCTCAGCTCACCGGCCTGGCGGCGGGCCGTGTCGGACTCCGTGACGGTGGAGTTGCGCAGCTGCTCCGCGTGGTCGTTGGCCTCCTGGGCCTGGCTGGAAGCGGCGGTCAGCAGCCGGTCGGCGTCCGTGCGGGCCCGCAGCAGGAGCTGCTCGGCCTCCGCGCGGGTCGTCTCGGCGTCGGCCTGGAGCCGCTGGCGGGCCTCCGTGGCGACCCGTTCGGCCTCGGCGCGAGCGGCCGCCAGGGACTGCTCGGCCTCGGCCCGCGACTCGTCCAGCAGTCGGCGCGCCTGCGCCTCGGTGCGGGCCCGCAGCTGCTCCGCCCACGCCACGTTCTCGTTGACGTGCGACTCGACGTTCTGCCGGCGCTCCGCCAGCTCCTGGTCGAGCTGCTGCCGACGGGCGACCGCCTCCTGGTGCAGCTCCGCCTGGAGCCGGGCCGCCTGCTCGGCGTGTTCCTGGAGGATCCGCTGCGTCTGCGCGCGGGCCTGGCTGAGCTCGCGCTCGGCGTCCTGCCGCAGCTGGTCGGCCTGCATCTGCGCGTTGCGCAGCATCTGCTCGGCCTGGTACCCGATGTCGCCGCCGTCGAAGGCGGGCCGGGACATGATGGTGCGACGCGCCTCGTGCAACTTGGCGCGCAGCACCTCGACCTGGTAGCCGAGGTCCTCGGCATGCTGAATCGCCTTTTCCCGCTCGGTCTTCAGCCGCTTCATCTCGGCTTCGAACCGAGTCAGGTGGTCGACGTCAGCCGCCGGCTCCCGCTCCTGGCTCTCGTAGCCCCGCACTGCGCGGTCCCATCCGTCCCTGGTCGCAAGCTTCCCGAACGAGCTCCGTCCATCCGCCGAACGGGGCCCCCGGGGAATGGTGTCAGATCAACGACGGAGCATGGGCTGCTGCCCCGACGCTCGTCCCCCGAAACCCGGACCCCGGCTGCGTCCCGCCGCCGAACGGCAGGACCGGGTCGCCCCGGTGTGAGCGGCGACCGAGCCCAACCCTACCGGCCCATATGTACGAGGGTCAGTGCTCAGGTGACTCAACAGGGGCCGAAGTGACCAGTTCTGTCAGTACTCCGTGGCAATCCTTTGGATGAAGGAAGGTGATTCGTGACCCCATGGAGCCGATCCGGGGCTCTTCGTACAGAACGCGTACGCCCTTGGCGCGGATGTCCTCGGAGTCGCCGTCCACATCCGCCGTGCCGAAAGCGATGTGGTGGACGCCCTCGCCGTTCTTGGCGAGCCACTTGCCCACGGCCGAGTCCTCCCGCGTCGGCTCGAGAAGCTGCAGGTACGAGGCGCCTCCGTCCGACGTATCGTTGATCTTGAGCATGGCCTCGCGCACGCCCTGCTCCTCGTTGACCTCGGAGTGGTACACCTCGAAGCCGTAGGTGGAGCGGTAGAACTCGACGGTCGCGTCGAGGTCGTGGCAGGCGATCCCGATGTGGTCGATTCGCGTCAGCATGTTGTCAGTGCAGCGCGCCTCAGGTGGTTACGCAACGTGCGCGCGATCACACTGAAGGCCCGGTGACGGCACGGAGTGCCACTCAGTACATTCGAGTAAACCCTCGTTCACTCCTCGGCCAGTGCAGGCCGGTAAGGGGAATCGCAGCTCATGACTGGATCGACTGGTACCAACGGCACGACCTCGGTGATCGTCTCGGGCGCGCGTACGCCCATGGGACGGCTGCTGGGCTCCCTGAAATCCTTCTCCGGAGCCGACCTCGGCGGCTTCGCGATCAAGGCCGCCCTCGACCGCGCGGGGATCGGCGGCGACCAGGTGCAGTACGTGATCATGGGCCAGGTGCTCCAGGCCGGGGCGGGGCAGATCCCGGCGCGCCAGGCCGCGGTCAAGGCCGGCATCCCGATGAACGTGCCGGCGCTCACGATCAACAAGGTGTGTCTGTCGGGCCTCGACGCGATCGCGCTCGCCGACCAGCTGATCCGCGCGGGCGAGTTCGACATCGTGGTGGCCGGCGGCCAGGAGTCCATGACCAACGCCCCCCACCTGCTGCCGAAGTCCCGCGAGGGCTTCAAGTACGGCGCGATCGAGATGCTCGACGCGATGGCGTACGACGGCCTGACCGACGCCTTCGAGAACATCGCCATGGGCGAGTCCACGGAGAAGCACAACACCCGCCTGGGCATCGCCCGCCCGGAGCAGGACGAGATCGCCGCCCTGTCCCATCAGCGCGCGGCCGCCGCCCAGAAGAACGGCGTCTTCGAGGCCGAGATCACCCCGGTCGAGATCCCGCAGCGCAAGGGCGAGCCGGTCGTCTTCAGCAAGGACGAGGGCATCCGCGCCGACACCACGGCGGAGTCCCTGGGCAAGCTTCGCCCGGCCTTCACCCGCGACGGCACGATCACCGCGGGCACGTCCTCGCAGATCTCCGACGGCGCGGCCGCCGTCGTCGTGATGAGCAAGGCCAAGGCCGAGGAACTGGGCCTCGCCTGGATCGCCGAGATCGGCGCCCACGGCAATGTGGCCGGACCGGACAACTCGCTCCAGTCCCAGCCCTCCAACGCCATCCTGCACGCCCTGAAGAAGGAGGGCCTGGAGGTCTCCGACCTGGACCTGGTCGAGATCAACGAGGCGTTCGCCGCTGTCGCCGTGCAGTCAATGAAGGACCTGGGCGTGTCCACGGAAAAGGTGAACGTGAACGGCGGGGCCATCGCCCTGGGCCACCCGATCGGCATGTCCGGCGCCCGACTCGTGCTGCACCTGGCGCTGGAGCTCAAGCGCCGGGGCGGCGGGGTCGGCGCGGCCGCGCTGTGCGGCGGCGGCGGTCAGGGTGACGCGCTGATCGTGCGGGTACCCAAGGCCTGAGGTCCCCATAGGCCCCTTGGTTCCTTGGCCCCTTGGTTCCTCGGCCCTTGGTTCCTCGGCCCTTGGTTCCTTTCCGAACGGAGCTGTGATGCAGGACGTCTCCTCGCTGGTCGCCCAGGCCAGGGAAGGCCGGCCCAGGGCCGTGGCCCGGCTGATCTCCCTGGTGGAGGGGGCGTCCCCGCAGCTCAGGGAGATCATGGCGGCCCTGGCCCCGCTCACGGGGAACGCGTACGTCGTCGGCCTGACGGGCTCGCCGGGCGTCGGCAAGTCGACGTCCACCTCCGCGCTCGTCACGGCCTACCGCAAGCAGGGCAGACGGGTCGGCGTCCTGGCCGTCGACCCGTCGTCGCCGTTCTCCGGGGGAGCCCTGCTCGGCGACCGCGTCCGGATGGCGGAGCACGCCTCCGACCCCGGCGTCTACATCCGCTCCATGGCCACCCGGGGCCACCTGGGCGGCCTCGCCTGGTCGGCCCCGCAGGCGATCCGCGTGCTGGACGCGGCGGGCTGCGACGTGATCCTGGTCGAGACGGTCGGCGTGGGCCAGTCGGAGGTCGAGATCGCCGCCCAGGCGGACACCAGCGTCGTCCTGCTGGCCCCCGGCATGGGCGACGGCATCCAGGCCGCCAAGGCGGGCATCCTGGAGATCGGCGACGTCTACGTCGTCAACAAGGCCGACCGGGACGGCGCCGACGCCACCGTCCGTGAGCTGAACCACATGCTCGGCCTCGGCGAGGCCCGCCGCCCCGGCGACTGGCGTCCGCCCATCGTGAAGACGGTCGCCTCCCGCGCCGAGGGCGTCGACGAGGTCGTCGAGGCGCTGGAGAAACACCGCGCGTGGATGGAGGAGCACGGCGTCCTCGACCGGCGGCGCGCCTCCCGCGCCGCCCGCGAGGTCGAGACCATCGCCGTCACCGCCCTGCGCGAACGCATCGGCGACCTGCACGGCGACCGCCGCCTCGACACCCTCGCCGAACGCATCGTCGCCGGCGAACTCGACCCCTACCGCGCGGCGGACGAACTGGTGGCCGGGCTCACGGCAGGCTGACCCGGCGGGGCCGGAAAAGGCGTGGTGGGTCTTCCGGCCGCGCTGATACGTTCGGCCGCGTGTTCCTCCTCTTGGCATAGGGCCCGCCTCGGCCCGTGACCGGTGAGCGGCAGTCGGCCGCCCGGTCGCGGCGATCAGGCGTCCCCCTTTCCGCCCTGCCTCGAGTCGAGGAACCACCATGGCCACGCCCATGCCCACCCCCATGTCCGCTTCGTATGCCGCCGTGCTGCGTGTCCCGTATGCCCGTCGTACCTTCGCCGCCGCTCTGACCGGCCGGTTGTCGTACGGGATCGTCCCGCTCTCCGTGATGCTCGCCGTGACCCGGGCCTCGGGCTCGTACGCGGTGGCGGGCAGCGTGATGGCGTTGTTCGGGGCCACCGTCGTCTTCCTGTCGCCCGCGCGGGCGGCGCTCGTCGACCGGCACGGGCCGCGCCGGGCGCTCATCCCGATGACGGCCGTGTACACCACGTTGCTGGGACTGCTGGCCGCCGCTCTCGTGCGCCCCGGCCCGGCCTCCGCGCCGGTGCTGGGCGCCCTCGCCGCGGCCGCCGGCGCCTCGGTGCCGCCGCTCGGACCGACCATGCGGGCCGTGTGGGGCAGGCTCGCCCCGGACCGGGCGCTGCTCCAGCGCGCCTACAGCCTCGACGGGGTCGCCGAGGAACTGCTCTTCGTCACCGGGCCGTTGCTGGTCGGCGTCCTCGTCGGCTTCGCGCCGCCGGCCGCCGGGATCGTCGTCGGGACGGCCCTGATGGTCGCGGGGACGGCCGGGTTCGTGTCGTCGCCCGCGGTGCGGGCGGTGCCGCCGGGGAAGGCTGCCGCCGCGCGGCGGGGCGGCGGGCTGCGCGGGCTCGGCCGGCCGGTGGTCGCCATCGCGGGCGTCGGACTCGCGCTGGGCGTGGTCGACCTGCTGGTCGTGGCGTTCGCCGAACGGCACGGGCATGGGACCGGCGGGCCGGCCGTGGCCTGGGTGCTGGCCGCGCTGTCGGCCGGCAGCGCCGTCGGCGGGCTGCTCCACGGGGCCGTCGACTGGCGGGCCTCGGCCGGGACGCGGCTGCCGCTGCTCACGGCGGGGCTCGGGCTGACGCTGTGCGGCGCGGGACTGGCGCCGGGGCTCGGCGCGCTCGCGGTGGCCGCCGCGGCCGCCGGGTTCTTCGTGTCGCCGGCCCTCACCACGGCCTACCTGATGGCCGACGAGAGCGCCGCGCCGGAGGCCCGGGTGCGGGCCGGGGCCTGGGTCAACACGGCCGTCAACGCGGGCAGCACAGCCGGCACGGCGGCCGCGGGAGCGCTGGCCGCGCGGCTGCCGGTCGGCGTGTGCTTCGCGGTGACGGGGGCGGCGGTGCTGGCGACGGCGGCGGCCGTCGCCGTCGCCGGAACGCTCCGCAGGCCCGGCCGGATCGGCGGGCTCAGTCGTCCTGGTCCTGCGTGACCTTGCCCGTGCGCGCGTCCACCAGCCACTCGCCGCCCTCGGCGGTGTCCACGCTCCAGGCCGCGGTGCGGCCGTCGTCGTCCAGGTCGACGTCGGTCACCGTGCCCTTGCCGGCGACGGCCAGGGCGGCCTCACGGGCGTCGACGCCCGCGCCCTTCAGGGCGGCGAGGTCGGCGCGGTTCTCGGCCGCGTCGTCGGCGTCGTCGTCCGTGTCGCGGTAGGAGCCGACCGCCTTGCCGGTGTCGGGGGAGACGACGACCGTGTACTCGGCGCCGCCGGCCTCGACGAGGTCCACGTGCCAGGAGCCCGCGTCGGCGCCGTCGTCCTCGAGGTCGGCGCCGACCGCTGTCCCCGGCGTGTGCCGCAGCGCGGCCGCGATCACCTCGGCGGCGCCGAGCTTCGAGGAGCTCACCTCGACCCGGTCGGCGGCGGCCGCCGGCTCGACGACCCGCACGTCCGGCACGCCGGTCCGCGGCCCGTCGTCCGCGAAGGCGGCCGCCGCACCTGCGCCGATCACTACGGACGCGGCGACGGCGGCGGTGATGACGAGCTTGCGCTTCATGGGGTTTCCTCCCGGTTCGGGACTGCTTCGGTTTCGACGGGAACCAAGCTGCCCGAGCGGAGCTGAAGGCACGCTGAAGCCACCTGAAGATCGCTTCAGGTTCGGTTTGCGACCCTGGTCCGCATGCGACTGCTCATCGTGGAGGACGAGAAGCGGCTGGCCCTGTCGCTCGCCAAGGGGCTGACCGCCGAGGGCTACGCCGTGGACGTCGTCCACGACGGCCTGGAGGGGCTGCACCGGGCGAGCGAGTCGCCGTACGACCTGCTCCTCCTCGACATCATGCTGCCCGGCATGAACGGCTACCGGGTCTGCGCACGCCTGCGCGCCGCCGGCAACGACGTCCCGATCCTCATGCTCACGGCGAAGGACGGCGAGTACGACGAGGCCGAGGGCCTGGACACAGGCGCGGACGACTACCTCACCAAGCCGTTCTCCTACGTCGTCCTCGTCGCCCGCGTGAAGGCGTTGCTGCGCCGGCGCGGACAGGGGGCCGGGGCGTCGCCCGTGCACGTCCTGGGCGAGTTGAGGGTCGACACCGCCGCACGGCGCGTCCTTCTCGCCGAGGACGAGGTGGCGCTCACCGCCAAGGAGTTCGCCGTCCTGGAGCAACTCGTGGTGCGGGCGGGGGAGGTGGTGTCCAAGACCGAGATCCTCGACCACGTCTGGGACTTCGCCTACGACGGCGACCCCAACATCGTCGAGGTGTACGTCAGCGCGCTGCGCCGCAAGCTGGGCGCCGGGCTCATCCGGACCGTGCGCGGGGCCGGGTACCGGCTGGAGCGGCCGGGGACGGCCCGATGAGCCGCCGTCGGTTCCGTTCGGTGCGGGCGCGGGCGACGCTCGGCGCCTGCCTCGTCGTCGCCGTGGCCCTCCTCGCGGCCGGCGCGGCCGTACTGCTGTCGCTGCGCTCCAACCTGATCGACCAGGCCGACACCCAGGCGGAACGCGTCGCACGGACCGTCGCCGGCCAGCTGTCCGTCGGGACGGCGTACGACCGGCTCACCTCCCTGGACGACGACGACCGGCCGGTCCGGATCGTCGACGCCGCCGGCCGACAGGTCGCCGCGAGCGAGGACCTGGAGCAGATCAGCGGGGTGGCGACGCGGGAGTCCGGGGACGACGACCTCGAACCCGGCGAGATCGAGGAGGAGGCCCGCTTCAACGACGGCACCGCGACCGTCGACGGCGAGACGGCCGACCACCGGTTCGCCGCCGTCGAGGTACGGGACCCGGAGAAGGGTCTGCTCACCGTGTACGCGGGCGCGCCGCTCGCCGCCGAGCAGAGCGCCGTGCGCACCGCCCTCAGCGTCATGCTGATCGGCTTCCCGCTGCTGCTCGCCGTAGTCGCGGGCGTGACCTGGCGGGTCACCCGGCGGGCGCTGCGCCCGGTCGAGGGCATCCGGCGCGAGATGGCCGCGATCACCGCCTCCGCCGATCTGGCCCGCCGCGTGCCCGAACCGGACACTCACGACGAGGTCGCCCGGCTCGCCCGCACGACCAACGAGACGCTGGCCGCGCTGGAGGCCTCCGAGGAGCGCCAGCGCCGGTTCGTCGCCGACGCCTCCCACGAGCTGCGCAGCCCGATCGCCTCGCTGCGCACCCAGCTCGAAGTGGGCGTCGCGCACCCCGGGCTGCTGGATGTGGCGGGCGCGGTCGAGGACACCGTACGGCTGCAGCGGCTGGCCGCCGATCTGCTGCTGCTGGCGCGGCTGGACGCGGGGGAGAGGCCGGCGGACGGGCGGGTCGACCTGGCGGCGCTGGCGCGGGCGGAGACCGCCGGGCGACCGGAGGTGACGGTGGACGCCGAGTCCGTGGAGGTGGCCGGATCGCGGGGGCAGTTGGGGCGGGTGCTGGCCAATCTGCTCGACAACGCGCGGCGGCACGCCCGGTCGGCGGTCGGGGTGCGGGTGCGGCGGGTGGGGGACCGGGCAGTCGTCGAGGTGGCCGACGACGGGGACGGGGTGCCCGAGGCGGATCGGGAGCGGATCTTCGAGCGGTTCGTCCGGCTCGACGACGCGCGCAGCCGGGACGACGGCGGGGCGGGCCTCGGTCTGGCGATCGCCCGGGACGTGGCCGTCCGGCACGGCGGCACGCTCACGGTCCGTGAGACGCCGGCAGGCGGAGCCCTGTTCGAGCTCCGCCTGCCGATCGCCTGATCCCCCGGATCGCCCCGAGGGTGTCTGTCACGGCCGTCCGCGGTGGCCGCGGAGGTGTTCCGCGACGGGTTTCAGGGCCTTGGAGAGTTCCGCCAGGGCCTCGGGGGAGAGGAGGTCGATGAAGTGCCGCCGCACCGAGTCCACATGGTGGGGCGCGACCTTCTGCATCGTCTCCATGCCGTGCTCGGTCAGGACCGCGTAGAGGCCGCGGCGGTCCGACTCGCAGTTCTCACGGCGCACCAGGTCGGCGTTCTCCATCCGGGTGATCTGGTGCGAGAGCCGGCTCTTGGACTGGAGCGTGGCGGACGCGAGGTCGCTCATCCGCATCCGGACGCCCTCCGACTCGGAGAGGTTCACGAGGATCTCGTAGTCGTTCATGGTCAGGCCGAACGGTTGGAGATCCCTTTCGAGCTGGTACGTCAACAGCCTGTTGACCTCCAGGTGGGTGCGCCAGGCGCACTGCTCCGCATCGATCAGCCAGCGCGTGGCCGTTTCGGTCTCCATAAATGAAGTCTACCTAAAATGTTGAAAGGCGAACTAGTGAGGGTGATGTGACGGTGCGCACGCGTTCGATGTCACACTCCGCAGACTACCGCTCACAGCCCGAAGCGACGCTGGAGGTCTCCCAGCTGTCCGGGAAGACGCGGTGCGCCGGATTGCCCGCCGTGGCCGCCGTGCGCCCCCGGGCCCGCACCGCCGCCCGGAACCCCCGGCTCGTGCGGAACCGCCCCTGTGGCCTGCTCGGCCATGAGGGTCTCGGTCGACTGCAGCAGCACCGTGCCGGCGCCCACGAACTCGAACTGATGCTCCTCCCCGGAGGCCCCTCCGAGGCCCGTCAGCGCACGTAGACCGCCCATCAGGCCCGTCATGTACCCGTGGTCGTAGTGATGGCACGGGGACGGGCAGTCGGCCCAGCCGACGAGTGCCTGGGGGTCCACCCGGATGGGAGGCTCCATGAACACCACCGGCCCGTTAGATGCGGCCACGAACTTCCCGGTTCCGATCAGCGTGAGAAATCCCGGGACGATCGACTGCTTGAGCGACAGAGTTGGCTGAAACGCGAGCAGATTGCCCGAGCGAATGGTCAGATTGCCGTCGTCCAGGTCGTACGAATTCACGTCGAAGGCCCGGTCGGCGAGGAGCATCTTGCCCGAGCCCTCCGCCACGACCCAGTCGCTCGCGTGCAGAGGCGAATGGAACGAGGTGCGCACGAGACGGTCCAGCCGGCCGTGCCCGACGCCGTTGAAGTCGATCGACCCGTAGTAGGCGATCATCTTCCCCTTCTGCAGGAACCACTGGCTCCCCTTGAGCTCCACGCAGAAGGTGTAGTTGTTCACGTTGTCGTCGACCGGGAGGGTCGTGGGGTCGTGCACCGTCGGGCCGCCGCCCGGAGCCCCGTACATGCTCACAGCTTCTCCTCCGACGCCTGGACGAGCACCGCACCGCTGCCGCTCAGCTCCAGCTGGAACCCCTCGCCGGAGCCGCGGCCCACCATGTCCCGCCAGCCCAGCGCGGTCGACAGCTTGTTGCGGACGTCGCCGTGGTGGGCGACATAGGCCTGGGGGTCGACGTGCACCGGGCGCTGCGGGGTGATCGGGACCTCGAAGACCCCGCCGTGCGCCATCACGGCCACCGCCCCGTGGCCCTTCAGCGTGGTGGTGAACAGGCCCTGCCCGCTGACCTGGCCGCGGACCATGCCCATGACGCCGCCCTGCGAGCCCAGGAACATCGTGCCCTGCTGGAGCGTGCCCTCGAAGGCGAGCAGCCGGTCCGCCTCGACGTACAGCGTGTCGCCGGTGAGCCGGATGACCTGGACGTGATGGCCGCCGTGTCCGAACAGGACCGTGCCGTTGCCCTCGACGGTCATCAGGGGCGTGTCCTCGTTGGCGAGCCGCCGCCCGATCATGGACATCACGCCGCCCTGTCCACCCTGGACGTTGGGCGTGAAGGACACCTCGCCGCGGTACGCCAGCATGGCGCCGCGCTGGCTGAAGAGCCGCTGCCCGGGGGCGACCGTCGCCTCGACCATCTTGGAGTTGATCTCGCGGAGGGTCATGTCACACATCCCCCGCGATCGTGTTGCGCTCGCTCGGCTGGACGTACACCAGGCCGTCCCCCTCGAACCGGATCTGGAAGGCCTCGCCGCCGCCTTCGCCCATGAACGTGCGGAACGTCACACCCGACTGGAAGGACTGCCGCACGTCGCCCTGGTGCGCGACATAGGCGCCGGGGTCGACGGTCAGCGGGTACTGCGGGCTGACGCGCAGCACCACGGCCGGTCCGTCCGAGGTGATCGCGGCCAGTCCGTGCCCTTCGACGGTCGTCGTGAAGAGCCCGTTGCCCTGGGTCGCGCCGCGCAGCCCGGTGAAACTCGTCCCGGTCCTGAGGCCGGCGTCGGTCGCGAGCAGGTTGCTCGACTCGACGTACAGCTTGTCGCCCTGGAGCTGGACGAGGTTGATCTCGGAGGCGCGGTCGGCGAACCAGCACGTGCCCTGTCCCTTCACCTCCATCACGGTCATCTGCTCGCCGGTGAGCCGCCGGGTCACCATGCCCCGGATGCCCTCGCCGCCGCCGCTCAGCTTCTTGAAGGCCATCTGTCCGTCGTACGCGACCATCGAGCCGTTCTTCGCCTTGACGGCGTCCCCGGTCATGTCGACGGCAAGCACCTTGCTGCCCTGAAGTCGAAACATCGCCACGCTGCGAAAGGTAGCCGCCCCACGGGTGCGCCGAACAGCACCCGTAGGTGGAGAGAGACCCTGAACGCACCCCTAGGGGGACCGTTTGCCACAATGGGTGAACGCTTGTGCGTGCATTCACAAACCGCAGCCCCGAAACCTCCCCCGAAACCTCCCCCGAAGGTGACCCGTGGACCTGAAGACAGCCTCCGCCCTCCGACGCCTGCGCCTCGTCTCCGGCCCCGAGGCCGTGTCCTTCCTCCTGCTGCTGGTCTGCTCGGTGCTGAAGCGGACCACGGACTTCAACGCGGTGCCCGTCATGGGCATGGTCCACGGCGTGCTGTTCGTCCTGTACGTGCTCTTCTGGGCGGACGCCTGGAACCGCACCAAGTGGTCCTTCAAGACCGCCGCCCTCTACTTCGTCCTCTCCGTCCTGCCGACCGGCGGCTTCTTCGCCGAGCGCAAGCTGCGCCGTGAGGCCGAGGACGCCGTCATCGCGTCCCGCGCCCGCAAGGAAGGCGCCGTGAGCGCATGATCGTCGCCTTCTCGGTCACCCCGCTGGGCGTCGGCGAGGACGTCGGCGAATACGTCGCCGACGCCGTCCGCGTCGTCCGTGAATCCGGCCTGCCGAACCGCACCGACGCCATGTTCACCTCCATCGAGGGCGAGTGGGACGAGGTCATGGACGTCGTCAAGCGCGCCGTGGCCGCCGTCGAGGAGCGCGCCCCCCGCGTCTCCCTCGTCCTGAAGGCGGACATCCGCCCCGGCGTGACGGACGGCCTGACCTCGAAGGTCGAGACGGTGGAGCGGCGCCTGGCGCAGTAGCGGCCCGGCCGCAGCCCGTCAACCGGACTCGTCTGACCTGCGCACCTGTCGGATCAGTCGCCCAAATGGGTGACGAGGGACGGGGTTTTGGCACGTGCCGCCTGGCTAATGTCTCCCCCGGGGTCGATCAAGTTCCGCGCCGCGGCGCGGCATTGAAGGGGAGTGTGCGGTGGCAGGGCGGCGCGGGCCGGGGTCCCTCGGCAGGGCGATCACGGCGTTGGTACTGGGGGCGGCGCTGTCGGCGGTCTGCGTGGGGGAGGTGCAGCGCACGCCCGCGTGTGCACTCGCCCGCGGCGAGCTGACCGTCGACGACCTGCCCGCCGGCTCGTCCGTGCTCGACTGCCTCGCCGTCGGCCGCGTCGTCACGCACGCCGGCGCCGGCGTGGCCGTGCCCGAACCGGGCACCACGGTCAGCGTCGACGCCCTCACGGCGGACGGCGAGGAACACGGCTTCACCGTGGCGGTCGCCGCCGACGGCAAGATCGCGTACACCTACGAGGCGGCCCACGCGGCCGCCCGCCCGGACAGCCGCGCCGACGCCCCGAGCCCCTGCGCCGACGGCGCGTACTCCACCGCGGGGCGCAAGGAGTACGGCACCTACGAGTGGTTCGTCGGCGACGGCCCCCTGCCCGGCAACCTCTCCCACGCCGAGGCCCGGCGGGCCTTCGAGGACTCCGTCGCCACCATCACCGGCAGCCGCAACGACTGCGGCTACGACGACGCGGTCGGCGCGAAGGCCCGCTACCTGTCGACCACCGCCAACGAGGCTGGCATCGACCGCGCCGCCCGCTGCGTGCGCCGGGACGGCCTGAGCGTGTGGGACGCGGGCGACATCGGCAGCGACGCCGTCGCCACGACCTGCTCCTGGAGCCGGCCGGTGCCCGGCGGCCCGGACGAACTCCTCGAGGCCGACGTCCGCTTCAACACCCACGACTACACGTTCACCGACACCCCGTCCGGCGCCTGCATGCACGCGTACGACATCCGCAGCGTCGCCACCCACGAGGCCGGGCACGTCTTCGGCCTCGGCCACTCCGGCGCCGGACACCAGAACCTGACCATGTACTCGAGCTCGTTCGCCTGCTCCACCAGCGCCCGCACCCTCGGCAAGGGCGACGTCCTGGGCCTGCGCACCCTCTACTGAGCGGCGTCCGACGCGCGGGCGCCGCCGGACATCAGCGCGATCCCCAGCGGCGTCCGCTCGTACAGCACCTGGTGGCCGTAGCGCCGGGACACCAGCAGACCGGCGTCGCGCAGCACGGTCTGCTGCCGATGTCGGCCCCGGGCGCGCCCCTCGCCGTCCTGCTCGCCCTGCGCTGCTGCCTCGCCGTCGTCTCGCCGATCTTCGCCGGCACTCGGATGGCCACCCTCGCGGACATCCTCGGCGACGGCGATCTGTTCGTCCTCGGCCGCTCCCTGCTGCGCATCACCGCGCAGAGCGCGCTGCTCGTCGGCTTCGGACTCGGCGGGGTGCTGCTCACCGTCGCCTCCCCGCGCCAGGCCCTCCTGATCGCCGTCGGCACCTTCCTCGCCTCGGCCGCCCTGCTGCGCTTCGGCACCCGACGTCGCTCCGCCCGGACCCGCACCGGCGGGGCGCTGGTCGCGGACTCCCTCAAGGGGGCTCGGCAGGTGCTCGCCGACCGGCGTATCCGTGCCCTGCTGCTCCTCTTCTGGGTACCGCCGATGTTCACCGTCGCCCCGGAGGCGCTGTCGGCGCCGTACGCCGACGACCTCGGCGTCGGCCCGGCCGGCCTCGGCCTGCTGATGTGCGCGCTGCCGGTCGGCACGGTCGCCGGCGAGCTCTACGCCGGGTCCCGGCTGCGCCCCGTCACCCGTGAGCGCATCGCCCTTCCGCTCGTCTGTGTGACGCTGCTGCCCTACCTCGGCTATGCCTTCCACCCCGGCCTCGCGGTGTCGCTGCTCCTGTTGGTGGTCTCGGGCGCGGGGTCGGCGTACACCCTCGGCCTCGACCAGTGGATCGTCCGGGACGTGCCCGAGGAACTGCGCGGCCGGGCGATGACGCTGCTCACCGCCGGGCTCATGACGCTCCAGGGCGTCGGCATGGCCCTGGCGGGGGCGGCCGCGGAACTCGTGGGCGTGGCCGGAGCGGTCACGGGGGCGGGCGTGCTGGGGACGGCGGCCTGTGTGCTGGCGGCCCGTGAGGTGCGGCGGACCGAGTGCCGAGACGGGGCTGACCGCGATATGACCGGCCGGTAAGGTCTGGAAGCGTGCCGAAACCGCCCAGTCTCCCCTTCGATCCCATCGCCCGTGCCGACGAGCTCTGGAAGCAGCGCTGGGGGAACGTCCCGTCCATGGCCGCGATCACCTCGATCATGCGCGCACACCAGATCCTGCTCGCCGAGGTGGACGCCGTGGTCAAGCCGTACGGTCTGACGTTCGCACGCTACGAGGCACTGGTGCTGCTCACCTTCTCCAAGGAGGGCGAGCTGACCATGTCGAAGATCGGCGAGCGGCTCCAGGTGCACCCCACCTCGGTGACCAACACCGTCGACCGCCTGGTGAAGTCGGGCCTGGTCGCCCGCCGCCCCAACCCCAACGACGGCCGCGGCACTCTCGCCGTCATCACCGACAAGGGCCGCGAGGCCGTCGAGGCGGCCACTCGCGACCTGATGGCGATGGACTTCGGGCTCGGGGTGTACGACGCGGAGGAGTGCGGGGAGATCTTCGCGATGCTGCGGCCGCTGCGGGTCGCCGCGAGCGACTTCGACGAGGAGTGACCCGGATCCGGCAGGAGTGACCCCGGGCAAGATCTCCCGGAACGGGTCGTTACGCTCGACGGCATGAAGAAAAGCGTGCTGACCCGCTACCGCGTCCTGGCCTACGTCACCGGTGTGCTGCTGGTCCTGCTGTGCCTGAGCATGATCGCCAAGTACGGCCTGGACGTCGACGGCGCCGCCGACTTCACGCGCGTCGTCGCCATCGCGCACGGCTGGCTGTACGTCCTCTACCTGGTCTTCGCCTTCGACCTGGGCTCCAAGGCGAAGTGGCCGGTGGCCCGGCAGCTGTGGGTGCTGCTGGCCGGGACGATCCCGACGGCCGCCTTTTTCGTGGAGCGCAAGATCAGCCGCGAGCTGGAGGCCAAGATCGTGGACGCGGCCCCCGTGCCCGCCAAGGCGTAACCCCCACCGCCGGGACCACCGCACGCACCACCCGCCGTACGTACACACGTACGGCGGTCAGCTGTCGACGTTTACTAGGACGTCCAAGTAAATTGGACGCATGGACGCTGACGCCATCGAAGAGGGCCGTCGCCGCTGGCAGGCCCGGTACGACGCCTCACGCAAGCGCGAGGCCGACTTCAGCACGCTCTCCGGAGACTCCGTGGAGCCGGTGTACGGGCCGCGGGCGGGGGACGTCTACGACGGCTTCGAGCGGATCGGGTGGCCGGGGGAGTACCCCTTCACGCGCGGGCTGTACCCGACCGGCTACCGAGGGCGCAGCTGGACCATCCGGCAGTTCGCCGGGTTCGGCAACGCCGAGCAGACCAACGGGCGGTACAGGACGATCCTCGCCAACGGGGGCGGCGGGCTGTCCGTGGCGTTCGACATGCCCACCCTGATGGGGCGGGACTCCGACGATCCCCGGTCGCTGGGCGAGGTCGGTCACTGCGGGGTCGCCGTCGACTCGGCCGCCGACATGGAGGTCCTGTTCAAGGACATCCCGCTCGGCGACGTCACGACGTCCATGACGATCAGCGGGCCGGCCGTGCCCGTCTTCTGCATGTACCTCGTCGCCGCCGAACGGCAGGGCGTCGACCCGGGGGTGCTCAACGGGACCCTCCAGACCGACATCTTCAAGGAGTACATCGCGCAGAAGGAGTGGCTCTTCCAACCGGAGCCCCATCTGCGGCTGATCGGCGACCTGATGGAGTACTGCGCGGCCGGGATCCCCGCGTACAAGCCGCTGTCCGTCTCCGGCTATCACGTCCGGGAGGCCGGGGCCACAGCCGCGCAGGAGCTGGCCTACACGCTGGCGGACGGCTTCGGGTACGTGGAGCTGGGGCTGAGCCGCGGGCTGGACGTGGACGTGTTCGCCCCCGGGCTCTCCTTCTTCTTCGACGCGCACGTCGATTTCTTCGAGGAGATCGCCAAGTTCCGCGCGGCGCGCCGCATCTGGGCGCGCTGGATGCGGGACGTGTACGGCGCGCGGTCCGAAAAGGCGCAGTGGCTGCGGTTCCACACCCAGACCGCCGGTGTCTCGCTGACGGCCCAGCAGCCGTACAACAACGTGGTGCGGACGGCGGTGGAGGCGCTCGCGGCGGTCCTCGGCGGGACCAACTCACTGCACACCAACGCCCTCGACGAGACCCTTGCCCTGCCGAGCGAGCAGGCCGCCGAGATCGCGCTGCGCACGCAGCAGGTGCTGATGGAGGAGACCGGCGTCGCCAACGTGGCCGATCCGCTGGGCGGTTCCTGGTACGTCGAGCAGCTGACGGACCGGATCGAGGCCGACGCCGAGAAGATCTTCGAGCGGATCAGGGAACGGGGGCTGCGGGCCCACCCCGACGGACGGCACCCGATCGGGCCGATCACCTCCGGGATCCTGCGCGGCATCGAGGACGGCTGGTTCACCGGGGAGATCGCGGAGTCGGCGTTCCGGTATCAGCAGTCGCTGGAGAAGGGGGAGAAGCGGGTCGTCGGCGTCAACGCGCACACCGGGTCGGTGACCGGGGATCTGGAGATCCTGCGGGTCGGCCACGAGGTGGAGCGCGAGCAGGTACGGGGGTTGGGAGCGCGGCGGGCCGCTCGCGACGAGGTCGCCGTGCGGGGGGCTCTGGAGGCGATGGTGGGCGCCGCTCGGGACGGTTCCAACATGATCGGGCCGATGCTCGCCGCCGCGCGGGCGGAGGCGACGCTGGGTGAGATCTGTGGCGTGCTGCGGGACGAGTGGGGGGTGTACACCGAGCCGCCGGGGTTCTAGGGCCTGTATGGAGTCGTGATCTGGGCTCGCGGGGCGTGGCACGCACGCTCGCCGCGTTGCCGAAATGCCCTAGTAGCTCCGCTACGAGGGCATCCCGGCGCCTTGCGATCGCACGCACCACGCCCCGCTCCCTGATCCAGATCACAACTCCATACAGGCACTAGGACCGGTCGCCCTCCGTCACCAGCATCCGTTGCAGCAGGCCCCGCAGCACCTTCCGCTCCTCGGCCTCCAGCCCCGCCAGCGGCTCCCGGGCGAAGCGCAGCGACTCGCGCAGGCTCTTGGCGATCAGCCGCCCCTCGTCGGTCGCCGCCGCCAGCTTGACCCGGCGGTCGGCGGGGTCGGGGCGCCGTTCGACCAGACCGCGGGACTCCAGACGGTCGACGATGCCGGTGACGTTGGACGGCTCGCACTTCAGCTTCTTCGCCAGCTTCCGCATGGGGAGCGGTTCGAGGGAGAGCAGGCTCAGCAGCCGGGCCTGGGCGCCGGTCAGCGAGTGTTCGGCCGCGGCGTCCTCGTAGTCCTCGTAGAAACGGGCCACGACGTCACCGATGAGCTCGACGACTTCCATGGTCAGGGCGTCGGGACGGTTGCTCGTGCGAGGAGTGCTCATGGGATCCAGCGTACTCCGTTACTTGACAACGTGAAATATTCAGGAGCATGGTTGTTTCAGGTACTGAAGTAAATGGAAAGGCGCTGTCATGATCAACCGCGAGTGGCACCTGCTCAGCCGTCCCGTCGGCTGGCCGAAGCCCGAGGACTTCGCCCTCGTCGAGGCGGAGGCCCGGCAGCCCGAAGCCGGTGAGGTCCTGGTGCGCAACGAGTATCTCTCCGTCGACCCGTACATGCGCGGCCGCATGAGCGCGGCGAAGTCGTACGTCGCCCCCTTCGAGCTGGGCAAGGTCATGCAGGGCGGGGCGGTCGGCGAGGTCGTCGCCTCCGCCGCCGAGGGCATCGCCGTCGGCGACCACGTGCTGCACTTCGGCGGCTGGCGCGAGTACGCCACGTTCGACGCCAAGCAGGCCGTCAAGGTCGACCCCGAGGCCGCGCCCCTCTCCACCTACCTCGGCGTCCTCGGCATGACCGGCCTCACCGCCTACGCCGGCCTGCTGCGCACCGCCTCCTTCAAGGAGGGCGACTCCGTCTTCGTGTCGGGCGCGGCCGGCGCCGTCGGCAGCCAGGTCGGCCAGATCGCCAAGCTCAAGGGCGCCTCCCGGGTCATCGGCTCCGCCGGCTCGGACGGCAAGGTCAAGCTCCTCGTCGAGGAGTACGGCTTCGACGCGGCCTTCAACTACAAGAACGGCCCCGTGGCCGAGCAGCTGCGCGCCGCCGCCCCCGACGGCGTCGACGTCTACTTCGACAACGTCGGCGGCGACCACCTGGAGGCCGCGATCGGCTCCCTCAACCTGCACGGCCGGATCGCGATCTGCGGCATGATCTCCGTCTACAACAACACCGAGGCCGCCCCCGGCCCGAAGAACCTCGCCCGCCTCATCCAGACCCGCGGCCGCATCGAGGGCCTCCTGGTCGGCGACCACTACGACCTCCAGCCGCAGTTCGTCGCGGAGGTCGGCGCCTGGGTCCGCTCCGGCGAGCTGAAGTACCGCGAGACGGTCGCCGAGGGCATCGAGAACAACCTGGAGGCGTTCCTCGGGGTGCTGCGCGGCGACAACACCGGAAAGATGATCGTCAAGCTCTGATCCGCCCGGCCTTCTGTCAGGTCGCGCACGACGAAGGCCGCACCCCTGGAAGACGCCTTTCCAGGGGTGCGGCCTTTGCCTTGCTCCGCTCTCAGCCGACGGTCAGCGCGGCCCGGTGCACGGCCGCCACCAGCCGCTCGTTCTCCGGGGCCGCTCCGCCCGGGAAGGCGTACCGGCGTCGCGTGTAGCCGTAGGCGAGCCCGCTGCGCGGGTCCGCGAACGCCTGGCAGCCGCCCGCCCCGCTGTGCCCGAACGCCCCGGCGCCCAGGAACGGATACCAGTTGTCCGCGGTCGCCTGGAAGCCCAGCCCGTACGACTTGTGCGTGCGCAGCACCACGTCGTACCCCACGGAGTGCAGCTGTCCGAACTCCGCCGCCGTGTCCCCCTTCAACAGCGGCGCCTTCCCGTCGACCTCGCTGATCGCCGCCGCGTACAGCCCGGCCAGCCCGCGCGCCGAGGCGACCCCGCCCACCGAGGCGGGCCCCTTGGCCCGGATCAGGGGGTCGTTCGGCAGGAGTTCGAGATCGGTCGGCTCGGCGGTGTGCCGGTTGAAGGCGACGGCGGCGAGGGTGTGCGGCCCGCTCGGCTGGGCATCCAGCAGTGCCCGCTGCTCGGCGGTCGGGGCCATCGGCTGCGCGGTGCGGAAGCGCGGCTCGTGCACCGCCGGCAGCCCCAGGAAGAAGTCCAGCCCGTACGGGGCGCGCACCCGCTCCTCGTACACCTCCTGGAGCGTACGGCCCGTGGCCCGGCGCACGACCTCGCCGGTGAGCGCGCCGATGACCAGCGCGTGGTAGCCGAAGGCGGTGCCCGGACGCCAGAACGGCCGCTGGTCGGCGAGGCGTTCGGCGATCTGCCGGTCGTCGGCCAGTTCCTGCGGCGAGAACCCGCCGTCCGTGCCGATCACGCCGGCCCGGTGGCCGAGCAGCTCGCGCAGGGTCAGCGCGCCTTTGCCCTCGGCGGCGAACTCCGGCCAGTAGTAGGTGACTTTGCGGTCCAGTTCCAGGGTGCCCTCCTGGACGAGGAGCGCGACGACCAGATGGGCGGCGCCCTTGGTCGACGAGTAGACGCCGTAGAGGGAGTCGGGGGAGCCAGGGGAGCCAGGGGAGTCGGTGGAACCGGTCGAACCGGTCGAACCGAATGGGTCGGTCGGGCCGGTTGGGTCGTCGGGGGTGTGGGCGTCGTTGCCGGGCGCCCACAGGTCGACGACCCGCCGGCCGTGCACATACGCGCACAACTGGCCTTCGTAGTGGGGCCGCTGCGCCGACTCCTGCGCCACGAACGTGGCGAACTCCTCCCGCACCGCGTCGAATCCGTCGGCGACGCTGCCGTGGATCTCCTGGGTCGTCCGAGTCAATCGAGTCATCCGTTCTCCTCAACCAGCCCGCTGCTTGCGTGTGCCATGGTGATCAACGCCTGTGCGACCTGCGGGAACTCGCCCTTGGGATGATCCCGGAAGAGGGGTTCCGTGCCGAACAGGACGGCATGCGGCCCGCTCACGACCGCCGGCTGCCCGGCCGCGGCGGCGGGTCCGCCCGAGCCGTCGGCCAGGGCCCGCCAGTGACCGGAGACGAGCGGGTTCCCGGTGGCGTACGACTGCTCGACGCGCACCCCGGAGCCGAGACCGGTGAACCAGACCGGTGCGTAGACGAAGCTGTGACCGGGCGCGTCGGCCGTCAGCGACCCGCCCGAACTCACCACCCGCACCACGCCGTTGGCGTCCCCGTTGCCCTCGACGGCCGTGACGTCCAGCAGTTCGGCGCCGGTGCCGACCGACGCGCCGGCGACGCCCCGGCCGACCAGACCGTGACCGGCCAGGAAGGCGTCCAGGGCGCTTCGGGCGGACGCGCCGAGAGCGGCCCGGTCGAGCCCGGCGGACACGAACAGCACGTCCACCGAAGACCAGTCGAAGCCCGCGTTGAGCACGGCCGTCGAGACGGGCGTGACGTCGAAGCCCATCTCCCGCAGCGCGAACAGCTCACCCGGGGTGACGGCCGCGGCGACGCGCACCGGATGCAGCGCGGTCGTCGTGCCGGTGAGTCCAGCGGCCGTGAAGGAGACGTCGTAGGCCCGTGCCGCGACGCCTGCCTGCCGGCGCGCCGACCCGGGCACGACGACGCTGCCGTCCGCGGCCCGGCGTACCTGAACCCCCTGCCGCAGCAGGGAGTTGAGCGCGGCCACGGCGCTCGGGTCGTCGAGCCGCAGCCGCAGGTCGCCGCGCGGGGCGACGGCGGCGACCGGGGCCGCGGCGGAGACGGGCCGCAGACCGAGCCCCGCCAGGCCGCCGCCGGTCACCGGTACCACCTCGGCGCCCCAGAGCCGCCCCAGACTCCAGCCCGAGATGTCGTACATCACCGACACCTTGTCGCTGATGTCCCGCCCGTCGGCGAGCAGCACGTTCGCCATTCCCCGCTTGGGCTGGTGCAGGTCGACGACGTACGAGCCCTTCGGATACGTCCGCCCTCCGAGCCGGAACGCACGCGTGGCGCGGGTGACCCGGACGTCGTCGGCCAGGAGATGGTCGACGAGACGGGCGGTGGCCGTGGCCGCCTTGCCCGCCGGGAGGACGTAGGCGCGCGGGAAGGCCGTCGTGTAGACGTCCTCCGGGCCGATGCCCGGCACCCCCGGAACGGTCTGCGCCGACACCGGCACCTGCGCCGCGCCGACGGATCCGCGCCGGAACACCTCGATCTGGTCGGCGATCAGCGCGGCGCGACGGGTCCGCACGAAGTCGAGGGTGGCCCGCAGGGCCGCCCCCGCCACGTCCACGTTGATCGCGGAGCGCCGGCGCAGCTCCGCCACCGGCAGCGTGTTGTAGGCGGAGTTGTTGACGGCCATCGGGATCTCCACGGTGTGCGCGGCGACCGTGCCGTGGAAGGCCGCGTACTGCGGGGTGAAGATCGGCGGCCAGTCGTCCCAGCCCTCCTCCTGGTCCCGGAACGGGATCTGGGCGGGCTGCACGCCGTCCTTCGCCGGCGTGTAGCCGAGGCCGTTGACGGCGGCCTCCATGCCGAGGGCGTTGGCGTAGGTGTTCTTCAGGAAGAGGTCGTACTCGTAGTTCTCGCCGTGCGGCGGGGTGGTCGGCTCGATGAGCGTGCCGTTGACGTACCCGTGCACGTCCAGCATGACGGCGGGCTGCTTGTCGATCTCGATCTGCCGCATCGCGCGCGCCTCGGGCTGCGAGGCGGTGACGAAGTCCCGGTTGAGGTCGAAGCCGCCTGCGTTCGCCCGGGTTCCGGCGATCCGGCCGTCCGGGTTGGCCGTGATGTTGAAGTAGAGGCGGCTGTGCGCGAGTAAGTCCCTCGTCCGCGCGTCGTTCGCGGTGGCGAGGCGCTCGATGAGGGCGAGGGACGCGTCGGTGCCCTCCCACTCGTTGCCGTGGATGTTGTTGTTGAAGAAGGCCGGGGCCTTGTAGCCGGCCTTGATCTCCCTGCTCCGGGCCGCCGTTGCGGGCGCGTTCTCGATGAGCTCGCGCATCCGTTCCTGGGCCTGTGCCTGACGGGCCGTCTCCGGGGCGGTGACGGTGACCAGATAGAGCCGGTGCCCGCCCGCCGACCGCCCCGCGACCTCCACGCTCACCCGGTCGCCGAGGGCCTGGAGGGCGTTCAGCTTCGGGGCGATGGCGTGGTACGGGGTGAGGCCGAGCTTGAGGGACTTGTCGGCGGGGTTCTCGGGATCGGCGGCGAGGATCTGTCTGCGCGGGTAGCCGCGGACGCCGGTCCGCTCCGCCGTCCGCTCCGCCGCCGGGGCGGTCAGGGCGCGTCGAGCCGCGCTCTGGGGGGACTGGGCGGCCGTGCGGTCGAGGGCGGAACCCTCGCGGGTGACGGGCTTCGGGTCGGCGCCGGCGGGGTGGGGGGTGAGCAGGAGAGAGCCCGTCGCGACGAGCGCGAGGGCGCTGATCAGAACAGGTCGGGCAGGGCAGGTGCTCGTGGTGCGCACGTGTACCTCCTGGAGGACTTGCCGAGATCGTTGCTTCCGAAGAGCGGTACGGCGAGGTGTACCTGTTCGACTCAACTGCAACAAGAGGGTGTTGGTGTCACCGATACCCCGGATGGCCTAGGAGGGCTGTTCGAGCACGACCGATAGAGTGCGGCCATGCACGATCTTGGGCTGGGGTTCACATACCTCCTGAAGGGCCAGCGGTGGGTTGCCCGGCACGGCAAGCAGTACGGGTTCGGGCTCGTTCCCGGCCTGATCACGCTTGTCCTCTACGTGGCGGCGCTGGTGGCGCTCGCGGTGTGGGGCGAGGACTTCGTCGGCTGGGCGACGCCGTTCGCCGACGACTGGTCGAGCCCCTGGCTCGGCCTGTTCCGCGGCTTCCTCACCGCCGTGCTGTTCGCCCTCGGCCTCCTCCTGGCGGTCCTCACCTTCACCGCGGTCACCCTTCTCATCGGGCAGCCGTTCTACGAGAGCCTCTCCGAGGCGGTCGACCGGGACGTCTCGCCCGACGGCACCGCCCCCGAGTCCGGACTGCCGCTCTGGCGCGAACTGTTGATCTCCGCCCGCGACAGCCTCCGGATCCTGGCCCGCGCCCTGGTGTGGGCGGTGCTGCTGTTCGCCCTCGGCTTCATCCCGGTCGTCGGCCAGACCGTCGTCCCGGTGGTCGGGTTCTTCGTCACCGGCTTCTTCCTCACCGAGGAACTCGCCGCCGTCGCCCTCCAGCGCCGGGACGTCGACCTGCGCGCCCGACTCGCCCTGTTCCGCTCCCGCAAGACCCTGATCTGGGGCTTCGGCACCCCCCTGGGCCTGGCCTTCCTGGTCCCCTTCGTCGCGGTGTTCCTGATGCCGGGCGCGGTCGCGGGCGCCACCCTGCTGGCCCGCGAACTGCTCGGCGAGGAGATCCGCGAGGAGGAGGTCGTGCCCGAGGAGGAGAACGTCACGTCATGACCGAGCTGCTCGCCGTCGCCCTCATCACCGTGCTGGCCGTCATCGCCCCCGGCGCCGACTTCGCGATGATCGTCCGCAACAGCTACCTCTACGGCCGCCGTACGGGACTGTTCGCGGCCACCGGAGTCGCCGCGGGCGTCCTGGTCCACGTCACGTACACGATGCTCGGCGTGGGCCTGCTGATCGCGTCCTCGACGTTCCTCTTCACGATCATCAAACTGGTCGGCGCGGCCTACCTCGTCCATATCGGCGTCCGCACCTTCCGCACCCGCGGCGAGGTCGAGATCGATCTGACCGGGAAGACCGAGCTGACCCCGCTCGCCGCGCTGCGCACCGGCTTCCTCACCAACGTCCTCAACCCCAAGACGACCCTGTTCGTCGTCTCGACGTTCTCCCAGGTCGTCAGCCCCGGCACCCCGGCCCACCAGCAGGTCGGCTACGGCCTGTTCATGTCGCTGGCCCACCTGCTGTGGTTCGGTGTGGTCGCCGTGTTCTTCTCCCAGGACCGGATGCGCACGCTGATGCTGCGCGGCCAGAAGGTCCTCAACAAGGTCATCGGCTCGGTCCTGGCGGGGCTGGGCGTCAGCCTCGCGTTCGCTCCGTCGCACTGACCGCCACGGCCAGGATCGCCCGCACCTGGGCGACGATGTCCAGCCGGTTGCGCACGAACTCCGGATCGGTCACCTCGGTCGTGTTGCCGGCGCCGAACTGCAGGACCGGCGTGTGCACATGCCCGCCCGGCAGGCTGCCGTGCAGGCCCAGCCGGTCGCGCAGCAGGGTGGCCCGGTAGGCGATCTCGTTGGAGAGGTAGTTCCCGCCGCCCCCGGCCCGCGCGGTCGACCCCGCCGTCGGCCCGTCCGGCCGCACCACCGGATCCGTGCCCCCGGCCGGGATCTCCGTGACGCCGGTGTTGTCGTAGACCGGGAACCGGCCGGTGTCCGCCGCCGTGATCGCCGTGTACGGCAGGGTCGTGGTCGTCCACTGCGGCTGCGAGGCGGGGTCGGCGACCGGGACCGTCTCGGTCCGCCCGATGTTGTCGTTGTCGGGGAAGCCGCCGCGCCAGGCCCCGTTGGTGCGCTCCACGTCGAACCGGCCGACGCGGCCCTGGCTGACGGTCGTGAACAGATCGACGTGCGGCAGATACGGCCGCAGGGTGCGCTCCACGGTCCCTTCCGCGAAGTCCTGCCAGCGCACCGGGAAGACGGCGGTCTCCACCCGGGCCGGGCCGTCCGCGGTCCGGATCACCGTGCCGTCGAGGGCGAGCGCGGTCGCCCCGGACGGGTTGGAGATCCGGATGTCCCGGTCCAGGGTGAACGGGTCGAAGCCGGTGACCAGGACGCGCTTGAGCCCCTTGGCGTGCGCCGGGTAGCGGATGTCGCTCTGGCCGCGCGAGGTGCGCTCCAAGGCGTCCAGCAGCGCGGCCCGTTGGCGGTCGGTGACCGCGAACTTGGCCTCCCAGGTGCGCACTTCGCTCGTCATGCCGAGCCGCGCCCAGTACAGCGGCCGGTCGTCGTCCCGGCTGAGGTCGCCGCCGGCCGGCCCGCGCCCCTGCACCCGGTCCACCGCCCGCCGCCACAGGGCCGCGCCCTCCCGGTCGACGATCCGCCGGGCCTGCGCGTAGGAGTGCGAGGCCTGCAACAGCCGGGCGAACCGCGGAGCCACCGTGTCGAACCCGGACCGGGCGAGGATCTCCCGAGGAACGGTGCCCGCCAGCCGCTGTTCCTCGACGGTGGGCGCGGGCGCCGCCTCGGCCGCGGTCGCTGCGGTGGGGGAGGAGAGCCCGGCCAACAGGGCCAGGCCGAGGAATCCGACGCGAACTCGTATGGAATGCACGGGTGTTGAGGTCCTTCCGTCGCTGTGGGGGAGAGCGTGGGTGCGGGACGACGGAAGTATCCCGTGACAGCAGTGGTCTACGCCATGCCGCGAGGAATCGCGGCCGCCGCCTCCCGCAGCGCGCCGACGAACGCCTCCGCCGCCGGAGCGGGCGCGCGTCCCCGCGGCGTCGCCGCGTACACCGCCCGCGCCGGCGCGCCCTCGTCGCGCACCGGCAGCAGCACGACGTCCGGCCGTACGGACGCGGCGGCGAGCGCCGGCACCAGAGCGACGCCGAGACCCGCGGCCACATAGCCCTGCTTGGCCGTCCACTCGGCGACGACATGCGCCACCCGCGGCCGGAAGCCCTCCCGCAGGGCGGCGTCGAGGAGGGTTCCCTCGGGCCGGGCGGAGCCGGACACCCAGTCGGCGTCGGCGAGTTCGCCCAGCCGCACCGGCCGACGGAGATCCGACAGGGGATGCCCGGCCGGCACGGCGACGTACAAGGACTCGTCCAGGAGGTGCTGCAGGGCGTACGACTCCAGCGCCGCGCGGCCCGTCGTGGACACCACCGCCAGATCGAGGTGCCCGGCGTCCAGTCGCTCCAGCAGCGTCGGCGTGAGCCCCTCCTCCCGGGTGACGCGCACCCCCGGACAGCGGGCGCCGAACGAGGCCAGCGCCCGCGGCACCAGCGCCGCGTCCGCCGTCGCGAACGCCCCGAACCGCAGCCGCCCGCCCGCGCCCTCCCGCAGCGCGGCCAGCTCCCGCCGCGCCCCCAGCACGGCCTCGGCGACGGACTCCGCGTACGGCGCCAACGCCCGCCCGGCCTCCGTCAGTCGCACCCCCCGGGGCAGCCGGTCGAACAGCGGCCCCCCGCCCAACGCCCCCTCCAGCGAGGAGATCTGCCGGGACACCGCGGACTGCGTCCACCCCAGGGTCCGGGCGGCCCCCGTGAACGACCCGCTCCGCGCGACCTCCAGGAACGCCCGGAGCCACAGCGTGGACAGGTCGGTCTCCGGAGGCTGCGGCCCGTGCGCCCCATACTTCCCATGCGAGTTCGGCATGGCTGCCATGCTAGACATTCGCTTGTCGCATCCCCGGGGCGGACCTAGCGTCGACGGCATGCAGAAGACCGGAACGCACTTCACCCTCGACAACCCCGCCACCGCGCCCCAACCCCTCAGCCCCTACTACTCCCAGGTCGCCCGCGTCCGGCAGGCCGACGGCGGCGCCCTGCTGTTCCTCTCCGGCCAGATCGCCGAGGGCGCGACGCTCGCCGAGCAGAGCCGGGGCGTCTTCGAGACCATCGACGCCCTGCTGAAGGCTCACGGGGCCACCCTGGCCGACGTCATCAACATCCGCACGTACCTCACCGACATCTCCCGCCTCGACGAATACGGCGCCGTACGACGGGAGTTCCTCACCGGGACCCCGCCCACCAGCATGACCTTCGAGGTGCCGCGGCTGTTCCGGCCGGAGGCGCAGATCGAGATCGAGGTGGTGGCAGCCGTAGCCCCCTAAGGCCCGTCCGGCTTCTCGCCCAGCAGATGCAGGAAGTCCCGGAAGGCCTCCGGCATGTCCACCGACTCCGGGTCGAGGAGCCACTGGTACTGGAGGCCGTCCAGCACGGCCACGAGGAGGGGGGCCGCGCGTTCGGGGGTGAGGCCGTTCGGCAGGCGGTCGCCGTACTTCGCGCGCAGGACCGAGGCCATGCTCTCGCGCACCTTGCGGTACCGGTCGGTGAAGTAGTCGCGCGCCGGATGCCCCTCGGTGACGCTCTCGCCGAGCAGCGCCGAGAAGGTCTGGATGACGGCGGGCCGCATGGCGTTGTACTCGACGAGCGAGACCAGCAGGTCGATCCGCCACCGGGGGTCCGGCCGCGCGTCCCACTGGTCCCGCTCCTGGAGCACCGCGACCAGCAGTGCCTCCTTCGTCGGGAAGTGGTGCAGCAGCCCCTGTTGGGTCAGACCCACCCGTTCCGCCACCGCGGCCAGGCTCGCGCCCCGGTAGCCGCGCTCGGCGATCACCTCGAGGGTGGCCCGGACGATCTCGGCCCGCCGCTCCTGGCTCCTGGTTCGCGCGCTCATGTCGTCACCGTAGCGGCATCCGGAGCGTTGAATATAACGGTTAGATGACGAAACCTACCGCACTACAGGTATCGGTGCAGGATGGAGGCGCACGGCGCAGGCACGTCATTCAACGAGGAGGCACCGCATGCCGGGAACCGAGGAGGGTCGGGAAGCGGCCGTCGAGTCGGCTCTCGGCAAGCTCGACCTGGACGCCAAGGCCCGGCTGCTGGCCGGCCAGGACATGTGGTCGCTGCCCGAGCTGCCGGAGATCGGCCTGAAGTCCCTTGTCATGTCTGACGGCCCGATCGGTGTCCGGGGCGTGCGCTGGACCGCCGGCGATCCGTCCATCGCGCTGCCCTCCCCGACCGCCCTCGCCGCCGCCTGGGACCCGGAGCTCGCCCACCGCGCGGGCGTCCTGCTCGCCCAGGAGGCCCGCCGCAAGGGCGTCCACGTGCTGCTCGCCCCCACGGTCAACCTGCACCGCTCCCCGCTCGGCGGACGCCACTTCGAGGCCTACAGCGAGGACCCGTACCTCACCGGCGTGATCGGCGCGGGCTATGTGAACGGCGTCCAGTCCGGCGGCGTCGGCACCACCGTCAAGCACTTCGTGGCCAACGACGCCGAGACCGACCGCTTCACCGTGAACAACCTGGTCGGCGAACGCGCCCTGCGCGAGCTGTATCTCGCCCCCTTCGAGGCGATCGTCGAGAACGCCCACCCCTGGGGCATCATGACCGCCTACAACACGGTCAACGGCACGTCGATGACCGAGCACCGCCACCTCGTCAACGAGGTCCTGCGCGGCGAATGGGGCTTCGACGGCTACAACGTCTCCGACTGGATGGCCGCCCGCGACACCGTCGCCGCCGTCGAGGGCGGCCTCGACGTCGCCATGCCCGGCCCCCGCACCGTCTACGGCGAGGCCCTCGCACAGGCCGTACGCGGCGGCGAGGTCGAGGAGTCCACGGTCGACGACGCCGTCCGCAACGTGCTGCGTCTCGCCGCCCGCGTCGGCATCCTGGAGGGCGCGGAACCGGCCGTCACCGACCTCCCCGAGACCGTCGACGGCACGGGACTCGCCCGTGAGATCGCCCGCCGCGCCTTCGTCCTCGTCCGCAACGAAGGCCAGGCCCTGCCCCTGCGCCCCGCCACCACGGTCGCGCTGATCGGCGCCGCCGCCCGCGACGCCCGCTTCCTCGGCGGCGGCTCCGCCGTCGTCTTCCCGGCCCGGGTCGTCTCCCCCCTCGGCGGCCTCACCGCCGCCCTCCCCGACGGCAGCCTCAGCTACGCCGTCGGCGCCGACCCGAACACCGAACTCGCCATCGCCGACAAGGGGTTCGAGCTGCGCGCCGTCTGCCGTGACGAGGCGGGCGCCCTCATCGGAACCGGCGCCGCCCCCACCGGCGAGATCAACTGGATGGGCTCGGACCTCCCCGACGACGTCACTCACGACACGCTCCACACCGTGGAGCTGACCGGTACCTTCACCCCGCGCGAGAGCGGCCCGCACGTCTTCGGCATCAAGGGCGCCGGCGCCTTCACCCTCATCGTGGACGGCACGACGTACTTCGACGACGTCCAGCGCCCCGCCGCCGACGGCGACCCTTTCGAGGCCTTCTTCGGGGCCCCGCAGCCCCGGGCCGAGGTCGAACTCACCGCGGACCGGCCGGTCGAGGTCTCCCTCACCTACGTCGTCACCCTCCCCGAGGGCATCCCCTTCAAGGCCGTCGTCTTCGCCCTCGTCCACCAGGGTCCGCAGCGCGACCCGGACGAGCTGATCGCCGAGGCGGCCCGGGCGGCCCGGGCCGCGGACACGGCCGTCGTCGTGGTCGCCACCACCGACCGCGTCGAGTCCGAGGGCTTCGACCGCAGGGACCTCCGCCTCCCCGGCCGGCAGGACGACCTCGTGCGCGCCGTCGCCGCCGCCAACCCCAACACCGTCGTGGTCGTCAACGCCGGTTCCCCGGTGGAGCTGCCGTGGCGCGAGGACGTCGCGGCCGTCCTGCTCACCTGGTTCCCCGGCCAGGAGGGCGGCGCAGCCCTGGCGGACGTCCTGACCGGCGCCCATGAACCCGGCGGCCGCCTCCCCACCACCTGGGGCTCCCTCGCCGACGCCCCCGTCACCGAGGTCACCCCCACCGGCGGCGAACTCCCCTACACCGAGGGCGTCTTCATCGGCTACCGCGCCTGGGAGAAGGAACACCGCACCCCGGTCTACCCCTTCGGCCACGGCCTCGGCTACACCGACTGGACGTACGAGTCGGTCGCCATCCAGGGCTCCACGGTCGAGGTCCGGCTCCGCAACAGCGGCGGGCGCACGGGCCGTGAGGTCGTGCAGGTCTACCTCGCGCCCACCGGACCGGCCCCGACGCCCGACGACCGCCCGGCCCCCGACCGCCCCGCCCGCTGGCTGGCCGGCTTCGCCGCCGTCGAGGCGGGCCCGGGCGAGAGCGTCGAGGTCACCGTGGACATCCCGCACCGCGCCTTCGAGGTGTGGGACGAGGCGGATCACCGCTGGTTCTTTGTGAAGGGTTCGTACGAAATCCAGGTGGGCCGCTCGATCGCCGACCGTAGGATCACCGCGACGATTAACGTGTGACCCGGCGCCTGTCGCCCCACGAACAGCCCCGGTCCGGGACCTGACCCCTGGACCGGGGCAACATCTTTTTCCCGGCGTCTTTTCTCGTCGTCTGTTTCTGTCTTTCCCGGCGGCTATCGCGCCGAGAAGCCGTACACGGTCTCCGACCGGTACTCCGCGCCCGGCCGCAGCACGGTGCTCGGGAACTCCGGCCGGTTCGGGGAGTCCGGGAAGGCCTGCGTCTCCAGCGCCACGCCCTCGCCCGGCACGAACGGCTCGCCCAGGTGGTCGGCGGTGTACAGCTGCAGCCCCGGCTCGGTCGTCGCCACCGTCAGCACCCGCCCGGACGCCGGATCGTGCAGCTCGGCCACCTCGACCGGCGTGTCCGTGACGCCCTTGTCGAGCACGAAGTTGTGGTCGTAGCCGGCGCCGACCTTACGGGCCGTACGGAAGTCGAAACGTCCGTCCGCCACCTGCGCCGGCTCACCCGTCGGGATCAGGTCGGCGTCCACCGGCGTGTACCGGGAGGCGGCCAGCCGCAGCTCGTGGCCGCCCGCGCTGCCGGTCCCGGGCCCGCCCAGGTTGAAGTAGCTGTGGTTGGTCAGGTTCACCACCGTCGGCGCGTCCGTGACCGCCCGGTAGCCGAACCGCAGCGCCCCCGACGCGTCCAGCGTGTACGTCGCCGAGACCTCCAGACGGCCCGGGAAGCCCTCCTCGCCGTGCGCGGAGACCCGGCTCAGCCGCAGCCCGTGCTCGACCGGCGTCACGTCCCACACCCGCTTGTCGAAACCGCGCGACCCGCCGTGCAGGGAGTTCGGCGCGTTGTTGGGCTCCAGCGCGTACGTCACACCGTCCAGCGGGAAACGGGCGTGCGCGATCCGGTTGGCGTACCGGCCGATCAACGCGCCGAGGTAGGGCTCCGGGTGCGTCAGATAGCCGTCCAGGTCCGCGAACCCCAACACCACGTTCGCCGCGTGTCCGTCCCGGTCCGGGACCTCGACGGACTGCACGATCCCGCCGTACGACAGAACCCGTACCCGGGTGCCCGCCCGCTCCAGGGTCCAGCGGTGCACCGGGGTGCCGTCGGAAAGTGTTCCGAAGTGTTCGCTCATGACCAAAACTCTAGGGCAGGCCCTGGTCAGGAGGGCTTGGCGGTCACTCCTCGATACGCCATCTCGGCGAGCCGCGCCTGTCCGTCCTTGCTCGGGTGGAACCAGTCCCAGTGGCTCAACTGATCGGTCCCGAACCGGAAGTCGTACACCGCGCCGCCGTCGAACCGGCACCGCACGTCCTTCGCGCAGACCTCCTTCAGCACCGTGTTGTAGTCCTCCACCCGCTTCTGCACCGTGTCCCGCCGCAGGGTCGCCGCCGAGTCCAGCGCGTCCGCGTCGGCCAGCATCGACGGGCAGATGCCCAGCTTCCACACCTGCTTGCCCAGCGCGTTCGTCCGCCCCTGCGACCACAGCCGCTTCAGGTTCGGCACGCTCGCCACGTACACCTGAGTCTTGGGCAGCGCACGGCGCAACGTGCTCAGCGCGTCCTCGAACTCCGCCCGGAACTCCGCCACCGGCGTCATCGCCGCCGTCGACGCGCGGCAGGCGTCGTTCGCCCCCGCCATCACCGTGACCAACTGCGGTTTCTCGGCCACCGCCTGCGCCATCTGCCCCGGCACGTCCGCCATCCGCGCCCCGGTCGCCGCGTAGTTCCAGCTGTGCGTGGCCGCCTTCGCCGCGCCCAGCAGCCGCACCGCGAGACTGTTCACCTCGGTGCTGCTGCCCGTCGCCCAGGACACCTCGGGACAGTCCGCGAGGACCGTACACGCGTCGAAGCCACGCGTGATGGAGTCGCCCACCGCCGCGACCGAGTCCGGCGTGGAGTCCCACACCGGCGTCGGCGACGGCTTCGCCTGCCGAGCCTGCGTGCCCGCAGCCCCCGAGTCGTCGCCGCCCCCCAGCGCGTCACAGCCGGCCAAACCCAGCACGGCCGCCGTCGTGCCCGCGAGCACGGCCCGCGCGTGCCGTTTCCGTTTCCGCATCCGCCGGTGTTCCCCTCGCTCCTCGATCGACGCCCCCTCTATGACAACGCGCGGGAGTTCCCGGCGAATCACACCCACAAGAGGGAACGCTTCACGCCGCTACAGGCGTCCTGCCGAGTGAATGGCGGTGGTTCACGGCACCGGGACCGACGGTACGTCACACTCCTCGCGCCGCCGCACGGTAGCCTCGCCATCAACGCGGCTGCCTGCCACCGCCGCCATGCCAGCCTGCAAGACTGTCCCGCTCTGTCCGGAGGTCCCGGTGACGACACGTGGAGTTCTGTACGTGCACTCCGCGCCGCGTGCGCTGTGCCCGCATGTCGAGTGGGCCGTCGCCGGGGTGCTCGGCACGCGCGTCAGCCTCGACTGGATCCGGCAGCCCGCCGCGCCCGGCACCTGGCGCTCGGAGTTCTCCTGGAAGGGCCAGACAGGCACCGCCTCCAAGCTCGCCTCCGCGCTGCGCGGCTGGCAGATGCTCCGCTTCGAGGTCACCGCCGAGCCCTGCGCGACCGCCGAGGGCGAGCGCTACAGCTGCACCCCCGACCTCGGCATCTTCCACGCCGTCACCGGCATCCACGGCGACATCCTCATTCCCGAGGACCGCCTGCGCGCGGCCCTGCTCCGCAGCCAGCGCGGCGAGACGGACCTGGAGGCCGAACTCTCCAAACTCCTCGGCAAGCCCTGGGACGACGAGCTGGAGCCGTTCCGGTACGCGGGCGAGGGAGCCCCGGTGCGCTGGCTGCACCAGGTGGTGTAAGGCTTTTCGCCTTCAGGGGCGCGGGGCTGTATCGACATGCGGCTTCGCCGCGGGGCACGACCAGCCCCCACCGGCCGGCGCCCGGCCGACAACGCACACCAGAACGGCGATTGGCCCGCATCCCCCACTCGGGGCGCGGGCCGATCACCGTTCAGCTCGACATCGGCGGCTGCTCAGACCGTACGGAACGCCAAGACCACGTTGTGCCCGCCGAACCCGAACGAGTCGTTGAGGGCGGCGATGCGGCCCTCGACAGGCAGCTTGCGCGCCTCGCCGCGGACGATGTCCGCGTTCGCCTCGGCCTCGGGGTCGAGGTTCTCGACGTTGATGGTCGGCGGAGCGATCCGGTGGTACAGCGCGAGCACCGTCGCGACGGTCTCGACACCGCCCGCGCCGCCCAGCAGGTGGCCGGTCATCGACTTCGTCGCCGAGACGGCCATGTGGTCCGCGTCGTCGCCGAAGACCTTGCGCAGCGCCTTCAGTTCGGCGATGTCACCGGCCGGCGTCGACGTGGCGTGCGCGTTGACGTGCACGATCTCCGCCGGGTTCAGGTCGGTGCTGTCCAGCAGGTGCTGGAGCGCGTGCGAGATGCCGCGGCCCTCGGGCTCCGGCTGCACGATGTCGTGGCTGTCGGCGGAGATGCCCTGGCCGACGGCCTCGGCGTAGACCCGGGCGCCGCGCGCGGCCGCGTGCTCCGCGGACTCCAGGACGATCACGCCGGCGCCCTCGCCCATGACGAAGCCGTCGCGGGAGACGTCGTAGGGACGCGAGGCGGCCTGCGGGTTCTCGTTGTTCTTGGACATCGCCATCATGTTGCCGAACGCGGCGATCGGCAGCGGGTGGATCGCCGCCTCCGTGCCACCGGCGACGACGACGTCGGCACGGCCGGTACGGATCATCTCGATGGCGTAGCCGATGGCCTCCGCGCCCGACGCGCACGCCGAGACCGGAGTGTGCACGCCCGCGCGGGCGCCCACGAGCAGACCCACGTTGGCGGAGGGGCTGTTCGGCATCAGCATCGGCACGGTGTGCGGGGAGACGCGGCGGACGCCCTTCTCCTTCAGCACGTCGTACTGGTCGAGGAGGGTGGTCACGCCGCCGATGCCGGAGGCGATGACCGCGCCGAGCCGGTCGGGGTCGACCTTGCCGTCGCTGCCGTCCTCACCGGCCTTGCCGGTGAAACCGGCGTCCTTCCAGGCTTCCTGGGCCGCGATCAGCGCGAACTGCGCCGAGCGGTCCAGCTTGCGGGCCTGCGGCCGGGGGATGACCTCGAGAGGCTCCACGGCGACCGGGGCCGCGATACGGACGGCCTGCTCGGCCGCCCAGTCCTGCTCCAGGGCCCGGACGCCGGACTTGCCGGCGACGAGGCCCTCCCAGGTAGAGGCTGCGTCGCCACCCAGCGGTGTGGTTGCGCCGATACCGGTGACGACCACGGTGCGATTGGTCGGGCTCACGGATTCATTCTCCAACGTTACGAGGATTCAGCGGCGCCACCGCCGGGTGGCGGGGCAGTTCAGCCCAGGGCCGGTGGATCAGCCCTGGTTCTTGAGGATGTAGGCCGTCGCGTCGCCGACGGTCTTGAGGTTCTTGACGTCCTCGTCCGGGATCTTGACGTCGAAGCGCTCTTCGGCGGCGACGACGACCTCGACCATGGACAGCGAGTCGACGTCCAGGTCGTCGGTGAAGGACTTGTCCAGCTGGACGTCCTCAACCGGGATGCCGGCGATCTCGTTCACGATGTCGGCGAGACCGGCGACGATCTCTTCCTGAGTGGCGGCCATGTCGGCGCTCCTTCTTTGATATTCCAGAGGGTGTGGCAGGTGGTGTCTCCCGTGCCGGACCGGGTGATCCGGCACGGAGTGCCTAGGGGAGGGTAACGACAGTGGCGGCGTAGACGAGACCCGCCCCGAATCCGATGACGAGCGCGGTGTCGCCGCTCTTCGCCTCACCGGTCGCCAGGAGCCGCTCCATCGCGAGCGGGATCGAGGCGGCCGAGGTGTTGCCGGTGGTGCGCACGTCACGGGCGACCGTGACGGACTCCGGCAGCTTGAGAGTCTTCACCATCGAGTCGATGATCCGCTCGTTGGCCTGGTGCGGGATGAAGACGTCGAGTTCGTCGGCGGTGATGCCGGCGGCGTCCAGCGCCTCCTTGGCGACCTTCGCCATCTCGAACACGGCCCAGCGGAAGACCGCCTGGCCTTCCTGCGTGATCGCGGGGAACTTGGCGACCACGCCGTCGCGGTAGTCCGTCCACGGCACGGTCTGCTTGATGGTGTCCGACTTGTCGCCCTCGGAGCCCCACACGGTCGGGCCGATGCCCGGCTCGGCGGCGGGGCCGACCACGACCGCGCCCGCGCCGTCGCCGAACAGGAAGGCCGTGGCGCGGTCCTCCAGGTCGGTCAGGTCGGACAGCCGCTCGACGCCGATGACGAGGACGTACTCGGCCGAGCCCTCGACGACCATGCCCTTGGCGAGCGTCAGGCCGTAGCCGAAGCCCGCACAGCCCGCCGAGATGTCGAACGCGGCGGCCTTGTCCGTGCCGAGCTTGTCGGCGATCTCGGTGGCCACGGCCGGCGTCTGCTTGAAGTGCGAGACGGTCGAGACGACCACCGCGCCGATCTGCTCGGCGGTGATCCCGGCGTCGGCGATCGCCTTGCCGGACGCCTCGACCGACATGGCGGCGACGGTCTCCTCGTCGTTCGCCCAGTGCCGGGTCTCGATGCCGGAGCGCGAGCGGATCCATTCGTCGGACGAGTCGATCGTCTCGAGGATCACCTCGTTGGGGACGACCCGGGTGGGCCGGTAGCCGCCGACGCCGAGGATGCGCGCGTACGGGGAGCCCTTGCTGGGCTTGATCTTCGCCATCAGAGCTCCTCAGACGACGCCGTGCTCGGCGATGAGTTCGCGAGCCGCGTCGAGGTCGTCGGGTGTCTTGAGCGCGAGCGTCCGCACACCGGGCAGGGCGCGCTTGGCGAGGCCGACCAGCGTGCCGCCGGGGGAGACCTCGATGATCGCGGTCGCGCCGAACTCCTTGAAGGTCTCCATGCACAGGTCCCAGCGGACCGGGTTGGCGACCTGGCCGACCAGCCGGTCCAGGATCTCGACGCCGGTGGCGACGGCTCGGCCGTCCTTGTTGGAGACGTAACGGACCGTCGGATCGGCCGGCGCGAGCTCCGCGGCGGCCTTGGCGAGCGTCTCGACCGCGGGGGCCATGTGCTCGGTGTGGAAGGCGCCGGCGACCTTCAGCGGGACGACCTTGCGGACGCCCTCCGGCTTGTCCTCGTTCAGCGCGGCGAGCTGCTCCAGCGTGCCGGCGGCGACGATCTGGCCCGCGCCGTTGATGTTCGCCGGGGTCAGCCCCAGCTTCGCCAGATGCGCGAGGGACACCTCGGGGTCGCCGCCGAGCAGGGCGGACATACCGGTCTCGGTGATCGCGGCGGCGTCCGCCATGGCCAGCCCGCGCTTGCGGACGAGGCCCAGCGCGACGGTGTCGTCGAGGACGCCGGCGAAGGCGGCGGCGGTGAACTCGCCGACGCTGTGGCCCGCGACCGCGCCCGGGGACACGTCGCCGAGCGCCGTCGCGGACAGGATTCCGGCGGCGACCAGCAGCGGCTGGGCCACCGCGGTGTCACGGATCTGGTCCGCGTCGGCCTGCGTGCCGTAGTGGGCGAGGTCCAGGCCGATGGCGTCCGACCACGCGGCGACACGGGCGGCGGCGCCGGGCAGTTCGAGCCAAGGAGTCAGGAAGCCGGGCGTCTGGGCGCCCTGGCCGGGAGCGACGAGTACGAGCACTCTCACACTCTCTCTTGGGGACGGCCGAAGCCGCCCGTGGGGACAGGGACGAAGAACGGCAGGGGGTTTTGTGGAGCCCCGACAAAAAGCTAGGTCTGGGGATCGCCGTCGACCAGACGCCCCAGGATCAGTGCGATCCGGAGCGTGAACGCGGAGCGTACATCCGAAGGCGACCAGCCGGTGACGTCAGTCACACGTCGAAGCCGGTAGCGCACGGTGTTCGGGTGAACGAAGAGCATCCGCGCGGCCCCCTCGAGACTGGACGCCTGCTCGAGATAGACGGAGAGGGTCTCCAGGAGCGCCGATCCGGCCTCCTCGAGCGGTCTGTAGATCTCCTCCACCAACTGATCGCGCGCACCGGGATCACCGGCGATCGCGCGCTCCGGAAGCAGATCGTCCGCCAGTACCGGCCGGGGTGCGTCCTGCCACGCCGAACAGGCTTTGAGCCCGGCCGCGGCGGCCTGCGCGGACCGGGTCGCGGCGAGCAGGTCGGGCACGACGGGCCCGGCCACCACGGGCCCGGCGGCGAACGGCCCGATCAGCGACTTCGCGACCGCGAGGGGGTTGTCGCTGCCGCCGGCGATCACCACCAGCCGGGTGCCGAGGACTCCGGTGAGCACCTGGAGCTTGGAGTGCCGCGAGGCCCGCCGGATGGCCTCGACGGTCAGCTCGGAGTCCCCCTCGGGGGCGGTCCCGAGGACGACGCACACATGTTCCGGCGAGTTCCAGCCCAGTGCGGCGGCCCGGCTCACGGCCCCCTCGTCGGCCTCGCCGCTCAGCACGGCGTTCACGACGAGCGACTCCAGCCGGGCGTCCCAGGCGCCACGGGCCTCGGCGGCCTGGGCGTAGACCTGCGCGGTGGCGAAGGCGATCTCCCGGGCGTAGACGAGCAGCGCCTCACGCAGCACGTTCTCGTCGCCGGGCGCCGCGACCTCGTCGATCGCGGACTCCATGACCTCGATGGTGGTCCGCACCATCTCGACGGTCTGCCGCAGCGTGATGGCCCGCGTCAGCTCACGCGGCGCGGTGCCGAACACATCGGTGGAGATGGCCTGAGGGGCGTCCGGATGCCGGAACCACTCGGTGAAGGCGGCGATGCCCGCCTGGGCGACCAGCCCGATCCAGGAACGGTTCTCCGGTGGCATCGCCCGGTACCACGGCAGTGTCTCGTCCATCCGCGCGATGGCCTGGGCGGCGAGACTTCCGGAGGACTTCTCCAGCCGCTTCAGCGTGGCGGGGTGGGAGTGGACGGCGTGCGCCGCGGGATCGGGATGACTGGTTTCGGGTTCGGGCACAGGGACAAGACTGCCTTATCGGGACGGGGGAGTGTGCCGCCGGGTCTACGGTGGTCCCGTGATGGACGTGAGGCGCGCCGACGAGCGCTACCCAGGTGGGGACCCGGCCGCAGGCGTCGAGTCGTGGCACGCCTTCTCCTTCGGCCCGCACTTCGACCCCGACAACCTCCGCTTCGGGCCGCTGATCGCCTGCAACGAGGAGCGGCTCGCCCCCGGCGCCGGCTTCGACGAGCATCGGCACAGCCACACCGAGATCGTGACCTGGGTGGTCGAGGGCGAGCTGACCCACCGCGACTCGGCGGGTCACGAGACCCTGGTCCGTCCCGGGGACGTGCAACGGCTCAGCTCGGCGGGCGGCGTGCGGCATGTGGAACGCAACGACGCCGACACGCCCCTGACCTTCGTGCAGATGTGGCTGGCCCCGCTGGACCCCGGCGGCGACCCCGCCTACGAGATGGTCCACGGCATCGCCGACTCCACCCCGTACGCCGTCCCGGAGGCGGGTGCGATGCTCCACGTACGCCGCCTGGCCGCCGGGGAACGCACCGCGGTCCCGGACGCGCCGCACGTCTACGTCCACGTGGTGAGCGGCGAGGTCCTCCTGGACGGCGAACGGCTGGGCCCGGGCGACGCGGCCCGCGTCACGGACGCCAAGGACCTGGAGGCGGAAGGGGCGACGGACGCCGAACTGCTGGCGTGGGTCTTCAGCCCGTCCGGCGACTGAGCGCTCCGCCGGAAGTGCCGCAATGTGCCGTTGTTCCGCCGCGGCGCCATCGTGGCTGGTCGCGCAGTTCCCCGCGCCCCTTCAGGGCGCTGCCGAACCGTAGCCCACCTCCCCCGACCCGCTCAGCCTCTCCGGCGACTGAGGGCGAGGCGGTTCAGCCCCGCAGCTCCGCGAGCACCGCGTCCGTGAACGGCGGCCAGGCCTCGACCGCCCACGCCCCGAACGCCCGGTCCGCCAGCGCGACGGCGGCGACGCCCGCCTCCGGGTCGATCCACAGGAACGTACCCGACTGGCCGAAGTGCCCGAAGGTCCGCGGGGACGACGAACTCCCCGTCCAGTGCGGCGACTTGGAGTCGCGGATCTCGAAGCCGAGGCCCCAGTCGTTGGGGTTCTGGTGGCCGTACCCCGGCAGGACGCCCTTCGTGCCCGGGTACTGCACGGTCATCGCCGCCGCCACCGTCCGCGGATCCAGCAGCCGGGGCGCCTGCACCTCCGCCGCGAACCGCAGCAGGTCCTCGACCGTCGAGACGCCGTCCTTCGCCGGGGAGCCCTCCAGCGAGGTCGCCGTCATCCCCAGCGGCTCCAGCACCGCCTGCCGCAGGTACTCCGCGAACGGGATGTCCGTCGCCTTCGCGATGTGGTCGCCGAGCTGCTCGAACCCGGCGTTGGAGTACAGCCGGCGCTCACCGGGCGGGGCGGTCACCCGGTGCTCGTCGAAGGCGAGCCCGGAGGTGTGCGCGAGCAGATGGCGGACGGTCGCCCCGGGCGGACCGGCCGGCTCGTCCAACTCGACCGCGCCCTCCTCGTACGCCACGAGGGCCGCGTACGCGGCGAGCGGCTTGGTGACCGAGGCCAGCGGGAAACGCCGTCCGAGGGGGCCGTGGGTCCCCAGGACCGTGCCGTCGGCGCGTACGACCCCCGCCGCGGCGGAGGGAACCGGCCAGTTCTCGATCAGGGCGAGGCTCTTCAGCGACATGCGGTCGAGCCTATGCGCCTCACAGCGACAGCTCCATCAAGGGGTCCGGCTTGGGCTTGAAGCCGAGCGACGCGTAGAGCGGCGCGGCGTCGGCGGACGCGGTGAGCTGCACCTTTCCGACTCCCCGCGCATGGAACCAGGCCAGCAGCGCGTCCATGCACGCACGCGCGTACCCGCGCCGGCGCGCGTCCGGATCGGTGGCGACGCTGAAGACGAAGCCGATGTTCCCGTGCGGGTTGCCGGACCGCCCGATCCGGTACTCGACCGTCCCGACGACCAGCGCGGCCAGCGCCCCCGGCCGCTCCGGGTGGTCCACGACGAAGGCCGCGAAGCCGCCGTTCGGCTCGGCCAGCCGCGCGCGCAGTGTGGGCAGCGACTCCGTGTGCCAGTCGACGGAGCCGTCCATGGGGGCTATCGAATCGATCATCACCTGGCGCAGCCGCAGGACTTCCGCGGCGTCCTCGGGCAGGGCACGGCGTACGACGCTCACGTCACTCATGCGCTGCACGCTAACGGGCGTGATCAAGCCGCGTCCCCCGGTTTTCTTACCGATTCCGCTTGCTTGGAGCGCACTCCAAGGCCATAGCGTTGGTGCCATGACGGTGATGGAGACCACGGGTACCAGGACCGACAGCTGTGCCACCCCGCCGCACCCGCATCGGCGGCCGGAAGGCCAGGACAGCTACACGATCAGCGAGGTCGTCGCGTTCACGGGCCTGACGGCCCACACCCTGCGCTGGTACGAGCGGATCGGTCTGATGCCGCACGTCGACCGCTCGCACACCGGCCAGCGCCGGTACAGCAACCGCGACCTGGACTGGCTGGACCTCGTCGGCAAGCTCCGGCTCACCGGCATGCCGGTCGCCGACATGGTGCGGTACGCGGAACTGGTGCGCGAGGGCGACGACACGTTCCCCGAGCGCTTCGAACTCCTCGAGTCGACCCGCCGGGACGTCCTGGCCCGGGTCGCCGAACTCCAGGACACGCTCGCCGTGCTCGACCGGAAGATCAGTTTCTACGCGGATGCCGCGCACCTCTATGACAAGGAGAAGGTCGGATGACCGACAGCAGGATCCCGACGGCCCGACTCGGCGAGGACGGCCCCGAGGTCGGCGTCCAGGGCCTCGGCTGCATGGGCATGAGCTTCGCCTACGGTCCCGCGGACGCCGGCGAGTCCCGGGCCACCCTGGAACGCGCCCTGGAACTCGGCGTCACGTTCTACGACACGGCGGACGCGTACGGCGCGGGGGAGAACGAGCGGTTCCTCGCCCCGTTCTTCAAGGCGCACCGCGACGAGGTCGTGATCGCGACCAAGTTCGCCCTGGCGATCCCGCCGGGCGAGCCGACCCGCCGGGTCATTCGCAACGACGCGCCCTACATCCGCCAAGCCGTCGAGGCGAGCCTGGAGCGGCTGGACGTCGACGTCATCGACCTCTACTACATGCACCGGCGCGATGTGAACGTGCCGATCGAGGACACCGTCGGCGTGATGGCGGAGCTGGTGCGCGAGGGCAAGGTCAAGCAGCTGGGCCTGAGCGAGGTGACGGCCACCGAGCTGCGCGCGGCGCAGGCCGTCCACCCGATCGCCGCCGTGCAGTCGGAGTGGTCGCTGTTCAGCCGGGACATCGAGGCGCAGGTGGTGCCGGCCGCCCGTGAGCTGGGCGTGACGCTGGTCCCGTACTCCCCGCTCGGCCGGGGCTTCCTCACCGGCTCCTTCGCGAACGCCGACACGGACCTCACCGCCGACGACTTCCGCCGTCAGCAGCCCCGTTTCACCGGCGCGAACGCGGCGGCCAACGCGGCGCTCCTGGAGCCGATCCGGGCGCTGGCCGAGGCGCACGGCGTGACGGCGGCGCAGATCGCCCTGGCCTGGGTCCAGCAGCAGTCCCGGGTGCACGACCTTCCGGTGATCCCGATACCGGGCACGCGCAAGCCCGGGCGGGTGGCGGAGAACACGGCGGCCGTCTCGATCGTCCTGAGCGACGAGGAGCTGGCGCTGCTGGAGCCGATCGCGGCGAAGGTGGCGGGCGACCGGTACGCGGACATGGCGTTCGCCTCTGCCGGACGCGAGTGATCACAGCTGCGACAGCAGCTCCGCCTTCTTCACGGCGAACTCCTCGTCGGTGACCAGCCCGGCCTGGTGCAGTTCCCCGAGGTGGCGGATGCGTTCGGCGATGTCGGCGGGATCCCGGTGCGGCGGGGTCGCGGGGACGGCGGCCACCGGCCGCCCGGCCCGCACCCGCGCCAGCACCGCCGCGGCGAACGGCAACGACTCGTGCACAGGGCCGTAGCCCAGCCCGAACACCACTGTCGCGGGGTCCTGGTCGGCCTGCGCGGGCCGGCCGTCACCGTCCCTGGACAACAGCCGCAGGTGTCCCTCGAACACCTCCGGCGACCGCCACTCGACCCCGCTCAGCTCGGACACGGCGAAGCTCTGGTCGCCGGCTTTCCACTTCGCCGACGACGCGCCCGTCCAGAACCACCGGAAGCGCACCGTCCGCCCGTCGAAGGACGCCTTGCCGTCGTACGCCTTGAACGACAGCGGTACCTCGGGCGCGTCCACCAGGAACCGTTCGGCCGGTCCGGACCCGGAATCGGTCAGCTTGTCGCGCAGCTCGTCCGCGTAGTACTCGGCGAGCGTCTCCCGCTCGGCGGGCAGCACCAGCCGGTAGGGATCGCAGGCTTCCTTGAGCTGGCCGGCGGCCGCCTCCATCAACGGATCGGCTCCGGGGCGCGGCTCCACGTGCAGCACGACCGTCCCGCGTCGGCCGCGGGTCAGCGTCACCCGGGCGATGGCCGCCAGCGGGATCCGGCGCTCGCCCAGCGCCGACAGCAGCTTGGGCGTGCGCAGCCCCCGTTCGTAACGGATGAGGACGGAGTCGGACTCGAACTCCCAGGCGGCATGAAATCCGGCCAGTACGTCACCCATGCGGCTCATCGTATGCGGGACACCCATTCTTCGTCCCCTCCCCGCGCGTGCCGCAGTTTCTGCGTCTCTACGCGCGTCCGGCCTCTGTCGTGTCGGACAAACCCGCCGTGCAGGCATCGTCGTCGTGGCCGCACTCCAACGAGCGGTACGAGCCAGTGCCGATGTCGGCGAGGTTGCGCAGGCTGTCCGTACCCGGTTCGAAGTAGCCGCCGTGGCCCTTCGCCTCCCGCGCCGACAGCACGCGCGCCCCGAACGCCTCGGCCATCGGGTCCTGGCCGTGCCCGAGGCCGCCGACCTCCAGGTGCGGCACGTCCTGGATCCAGTCGTCGGCGTCGCGCATCGCCCACACCCGGGCCTCGGTGCCCAGCTGCTCCGCGTTCTCCACCCGCATCCCGGGGCTGCCCGCCACCGCGATGTCGGTCACCCGGTCCGGCATGTCGTCCGCGGCGACTCCGCACACCACCGAGCCGTAGCTGTGGCAGAACATCGACACGGGCGTCCGGCCGGGCAGCGCGTTCAGCAGGGCGTTCAGCCGGACGGCGCCGCTCTCGGCGCGCATCGCGGTGGCCGAGTCGATGCCCAGGCCGTCGGGGGAGGTGTAGTCGGCCCAGGCGATCACGGCCGTGCGCGTCGACGGGCTTGCCTCCCGCTCGGCCGAGTAGAGGGCCTGGGCCATGCCGACGGGCGCCGAGTACTTCCGGTTCGTGCGCTGGAAGGTGAGCAGATCGGTGTCGACGCCGGGGACGACGACGGAGATCCGCTCGGCCTCGTCGAGGCTGCCGAAGACCTCGGCGACCCGGCCGGAGCCCTCCGGGTCGAAGGCGAGGATCTGCCGGTCGGCGGCGCTCAGATCCTCGTAGCGGTGCATGCGCTTGCCGGCCAGCTGCTGCCCGGAGGGCGTGAGCCGGCTGTCGTGCGTGCGTTTGCGCTCGACCCTCACCTGCTGGAGCAGCGCCACGCGGTTGGCGCGGTAGCGCAGTTCGGCGGGGGCGCCGTTCATGTTGCCCACGGCGAGCGCGTAGTCGTGCGCGAGCACGGTGCGCTGCGGTGCGGTCAGCGAGGCGAAGAAGCGGGTGAGCCGGGAGGGGGCGGAGTCGGGGTCCGGCAGCAGGCGGCCGCCGATCCGGCCGTGCTCCCACGCCGTGCGCGAGGCCTGCAGGGCGGTGGTTCCCCGCTGGTGGTGCGTGGCGGTCCAGCCCGTGGTCGCCAACATCACGAACACCACCGCCAGGGCGGCCAGTGCACGCCAGACGCTGAGTTGGGGGCTTGTGTCGAAGGAAGTCACTGAAAGGACACACTAGGAGAACGGGAGGGTCTCGGGTGACCCAAGTGACGGGTATCACGTTTCGTAAGGCATGAGATTGGTCATAACGCTCTTTAGGCCTCACGCCAGGCTCCCAGCAGGGCGGGTCCGATCCCGTCGAGATAGCTGGACGTGAGCGCGCGCATCTCCGCCACGCCGAAGTCCGCACTCGTGGACCACCGGCGTTCCGTCGCCCGCATCACCCCGCTGAACACGGCCACCGCCAGCCGCGGCCGCGGGTCGGCGTCCACGTCGAGCCCCTCGCGCACGGCGATCACCTGCGCGAGGTCCTCCTCGATCTCCGCCGAGCGCCGCAGATGCGCGGCGAGCAGCACCGGCGTCGACTCGATCACCCGGCACATGCGCAGATACAGCTCCAGCGGCACGACGGACTCGACGATCTCGTTGATCGAGTACCAGCTGTCCAGGACGGCCTGCCGCAGCGCCTCCATCGGCGCCTCGTGCGGCGGGCGTTCGCGCACCGCCGCCACGAACCGCGCCACCGACATCTCCTCCAGCGCGAGCGCGGCCTCCTCCTTGCCGGCGAAGTAGCGGAAGAAGGTGCGTTGCGAGACGTCGACGGCATCGGCGATCTCGTCGACGGTCGTGCCCTCGTACCCCTGTGACGTGAACAGCTCCACGGCGGCCCGCAGCAGCGCGTCCCGGGTGCGCTGCTTCTTGCGCTCGCGCAGTGTTTGCATAGATGTCAGTTACCGACTTGTGAACTCGTTTGTCAAATGTCAGAAGCTGTCACTAGCCTCGAACGCATGACTAGTCAGACCACCGTCGACACGACGGGTCCGGGGGGCAAGGCGCCGGGGGAACCGTCGGACAGGCCGCCCGCCGAGGGGCTGCGCGGCCACCCGTGGTTCACCCTGATCACCGTCGCCGTCGGCGTCATGATGGTGGCCCTCGACGGCACCATCGTGGCCATCGCCAACCCGGCCATCCAGCAGGACCTGGGCGCCACCTTCGCGGAGGTCCAGTGGATCACCAACGGCTACTTCCTCGCCCTCGCGGTCTCCCTGATCACCGCGGGCAAGCTCGGTGACCGTTTCGGCCACCGTCAGACGTTCCTGATAGGCGTCGTCGGCTTCGCCGCCGCCTCCGGCGCGATCGGGCTCTCCGACAGCATCGCGCTGGTCGTCGTCTTCCGCGTCCTCCAGGGCCTGTTCGGCGCGCTGCTGATGCCGGCCGCGCTCGGTCTGCTGCGCGCGACGTTCCCGGCCGAGAAGCTCAACATGGCCATCGGCCTGTGGGGCATGGTCATCGGCGCCTCTACCGCCGGCGGCCCGATCCTCGGCGGTGTCCTCGTCGAGCACGTCAACTGGCAGTCGGTGTTCTTCATCAACGTGCCGGTCGGCGCCCTCGCCCTGGTCCTGGGCGGGCTGATCCTGCTCGACCACCGCGCCGAGAACGCCCCGCGCTCCTTCGACGTCCTCGGCATCGCCCTGCTCTCGGGCGCGATGTTCTGCCTGGTCTGGGCCCTGATCAAGGCTCCGACCTGGGGCTGGGACGACGGGAGCACATGGACGTTCATGCTCGGCTCCGTGGCGCTCTTCGCGGCGTTCGGCTTCTGGGAGACGAAGGTCAAGGAGCCGCTGATCCCGCTGGCGCTGTTCCGCTCGGTCCCGCTGTCGGCGGGTGTGATGCTCATGGTCCTGATGGCGATCGCCTTCATGGGCGGCCTGTTCTTCGTGACGTTCTACCTCCAGAACGTGCACGGCATGAGCCCGATCGACGCGGGCCTGCACCTGCTGCCGCTGACCGGCATGATGATCGTCGGCTCCCCGCTCGCGGGCGCCCTGATCACCAAGCTCGGCCCGCGCATCCCGCTGGCCGGCGGCATGGCCGCCACCGCCGTCGCCATGTACGGCATGTCCACGCTGGAGACGGACACCGGCAGCGCTGTCATGTCCATCTGGTTCGCGCTCCTCGGCCTGGGCCTCGCACCGGTCATGGTCGGCGCCACGGAGGTCATCGTCGGCAACGCCCCCATGGAGCTGTCGGGCGTGGCGGGCGGTCTTCAGCAGGCGGCCATGCAGATCGGCGGCAGCCTCGGCACGGCCGTGCTGGGCGGTGTGATGGCCTCCAAGGTCGACAGCGACCTGGCCGCCAACTGGAAGGGCGCGGGCCTGCCCGAGCTGACCCCCGCCCAGCTGGCGCAGGCCTCCGAGGCGGTCCAGGTCGGCGCGGCGCCGGTGGCCAAGGGAACGCCCCCGGAGGTCGCCGTGAAGATCACGGACGTCGCCCACGACACGTTCATCTCCGGCATGAGCACCGCGTCCCTGGTCGCCGCCGGGGTGGCGGTGGTGGCCGTCTTCATCGCGCTGCTCACCAAGCGCGGGGAGAACGCGGAGGCGGGCGCGGGCGTCGGCCACATCTGAGGCTGCCGATGCGGGAGAACAGCGGGGAACCTGACGGGACTTCAACGAATTTCCCCTATCAGGGTGACGACGCTAAAGGTTCCTCGCTTCCGGCACGCGCCTCAGGTCACAGTTAGTCAGGCCCTCCGTACGGCATGTCCGTCGCGGAGGGCGGCCAGGGCTGCGGCGCGCTGCCGGAGGGGGACAGCGCGCCGACCGCCCGGCAATCGTGGGGCGCGGACCGCTCGCGGAGGACCGTCACCTCCGCCCGCAGGGCCCGCACCTCCTCGGTCAGCGCCAGGATCGCCGCCGTCTGGGCCCGCTCCTCGACGTCGTCCTTCTCGAACCGCTCGATGAACCAGGCCGCGATGTTCGCGGTCACGACGCCGAGCAGCGCGATCCCGGAGAGCATCAGTCCGACGGCGATGATGCGCCCCAGGCCGGTGGTCGGCGAGTGGTCCCCGTACCCCACCGTCGTCATCGTCGTGAACGACCACCACAGCGCGTCACCCAGCGTGCGGATGTTCCCGTCCGGCGACTCCCGCTCCACCGACAGCACGGCCAGCGAGCCGAACATCAGCAGACCGATCACCGCGCCCACGACATACGTCGTCATCTGGATCTGCGAGGCCATCCGCGCCCGCCGCCCCACCAGCAGCAGCGTCGACACCAGCCGCAGCAGCTTGAGCGGCTGCACCATCGGCAGCACCACCGCGCACAGGTCCAGCCAGTGCGTACGGACGAACTTCCGGCGGTCGGCCGTGAGCGCCAGCCGGACCAGGTAGTCCGCGGCGAACGCGCCCCACACCAGCCACTCGACCCGGGTGCAGAGGGTCGTCAGCGCGCGATCGGCCGAGGTGTCCACGATCGGGACGGCGTACGCGACGGCGAACACCACGGCGAGAGCCAGCAGCGGCCGCTGCGTCCGCCGTTCCCATTGGGCCTGTGCCGTTCTCTCCTGCATGCCCGCATCGTAAAGAACGAGTAAGGGCGGCGGAGCCAGGAGCCCCACCGCCCTCACCTCGTCGGAGCGCTCAAGCCGAGCGCAGCGTCAGGCGTCTCCGCCCGCCGCGCCCGGGTCCGCCGCCGACGCGTCGAGGAGCTGGTACCGGTCGATGGCCTGCTTCAGCAGCGAGCGGTCGACCTTGCCCTCCTTCGCCAGCTCGGTCAGCACGCCCACGACCACCGACTGGGCGTCGATGTGGAAGAAGCGGCGCGCCGCCCCGCGGGTGTCCGCGAAGCCGAAGCCGTCCGCGCCCAGCGACTGGAACGTGCCCGGCACCCAGCGCGCGATCTGGTCCGGCACCGACCGCATCCAGTCCGAGACGGCCACGAACGGCCCCTCGGCCCCGGCCAGCTTGCGCGTCACCCACGGCACGCGCTGCTCCTCCTCCGGGTGCAGCAGGTTGTGCCGCTCGACCTCGACGGCCTCGCGCCGCAGCTCGTTCCAGGAGGTCGCCGACCAGACGTCGGCCTTGACGTCCCACTCCTCGGCGAGGATCTTCTGCGCCTCCAGCGCCCAGGGGACGGCCACGCCGGACGCGATGATCTGCGCCGGGATCGACCCCGCGGTGCCCTCGCTGAAGCGGTGGACGCCCTTGAGGATGCCCTCCGCGTCCACGTTCTCGGGCTCGGCCGGGTGCTGGATGGGCTCGTTGTAGACGGTGAGGTAGTAGAAGACGTCCTCGCCGTGCGGGTGCTCGGCGGAGCTGCCGTACATCCGCCGGAGCCCGTCCTGCACGATGTGCGCGATCTCGAAGCCGAACGCCGGGTCGTAGGCGACACAGCCCGGGTTCGTCGAGGCGAGCAGCTGCGAGTGGCCGTCCGCGTGCTGGAGGCCCTCACCGGTCAGCGTCGTACGGCCGGCGGTCGCGCCCAGTACGAAACCGCGCGCCAGCTGGTCGGACATCTGCCAGAACTGGTCGCCGGTGCGCTGGAAACCGAACATCGAGTAGAAGACGTAGACCGGGATCAGCGGCTGACCGTGGGTGGCGTACGCGGAGCCCGCCGCGATCAGGGACGCCGTGCAGCCCGCCTCCGAGATGCCGTCGTGCAGCATCTGGCCGGTCGGCGACTCCTTGTAGGCCAGCAGCAGATCGCGGTCGACCGCCTCGTACTGCTGACCGAGCGGGTTGTAGATCTTCGCACTCGGGAAGAAGGAGTCCATGCCGAACGTGCGGTACTCGTCCGGCGCGATCAGCACGAACCGCTTGCCGATCTCCTTGTCCCGCATGAGGTCCTTGAGGAGCCGCACAAAGGCCATGGTCGTCGCGATGGACTGCTGGCCGGAGCCCTTCTTCACGGACGCGTACGTCTTGTCGTCCGGCAGCGCGAGCGGCTGGGAGCGCACGACCCGCGTCGGGACGTAACCGCCGAGGCCCTTGCGGCGATCGTGCATGTACTGGAGCTCTTCCGAGTTCCGGCCGGGGTGGTAGTACGGCGGCGCGCCGGACTCCAGCTCCTTGTCGGAGATCGGCAGGTGCAGCCGGTCGCGGAAGCCCTTGAGGTCGGGAGCCGTCAGCTTCTTCATCTGGTGGGTGGCGTTGCGGCCCTCGAAGTTCGGGCCCAGCGTCCAGCCCTTGACCGTCTTGGCGAGGATGACCGTCGGCTGGCCGGTGTGCTCCACGGCCGCCTTGAACGCCGCGTAGATCTTCCTGTGGTCGTGACCGCCGCGGCCCAGGTGCAGGATCTGGTCGTCGGTCATGCCCTCGATCATCGCGCGCAGCCGCTGGTCGTCGCCGAAGAAGTGATCGCGGATGTACGCGCCGGACTCGGTGGCGTAGGTCTGGAACTGGCCGTCCGGGGTCGTGTTCATCCGGTTGACGAGGATGCCGTCGCGGTCCTGCGCGAGCAGCGGGTCCCACGACCGGTCCCAGATCAGCTTGATCACGTTCCAGCCGGCGCCCCGGAAGACCGACTCCAGCTCCTGGATGACCTTGCCGTTGCCGCGCACCGGGCCGTCGAGCCGCTGGAGGTTGCAGTTGACGACGAAGGTCAGGTTGTCCAGGCTCTCACGGGCGGCGATGGTCAGCTGGCCGAGCGACTCCGGCTCGTCCATCTCGCCGTCCCCGAGGAACGCCCAGACGTGCGACTTCGAGGTGTCGGCGATCCCGCGCGCGTGCATGTAGCGGTTCATCCGCGCCTGGTAGATCGCGCCGATCGGGCCGAGGCCCATCGACACGGTCGGGAACTCCCAGAAGTCCGGCATCAGGCGCGGGTGCGGGTACGAGGACAGACCGTAGGGCGCCTTCGACTTCTCCTGGCGGAACGCGTCCAGGTTCTGTTCGCTCAGCCGGTCGAGCAGGAACGCGCGCGCGTAGATGCCCGGGGAGGCGTGGCCCTGGAAGAAGACCTGGTCGCCGCCGTCGCCCTCGTCCTTGCCGCGGAAGAAGTGGTTGAAGCCGACGTCGTAGAGCGACGCGGACGACGCGAAGGTGGCGATGTGCCCGCCCACGCCGATGCCCGGGCGCTGGGCCCTGGACACCATCACGGCCGCGTTCCAACGGGTCGCGTTGAGGATCCGGCGCTCGATCTCCTCGTTGCCCGGGAAGAACGGCTCGGCCCTGGTGGGGATGGTGTTGACGTAGTCCGTGCTGCGCATCTCGGGCACGGCCACGCGCTTCTCGCGGGCCCGCTCGATCAGCCGCAGCATCAGATAGCGCGCTCGCTCCCGGCCGCGCTCGTCGATCGCGGCGTCGAGGGAGTCGAGCCACTCCTGGGTTTCCTCGGGATCGAAGTCAGGAACCTGACTCGGAAGGCCGCCAATGATGATCGGGTTGCGATCGGATCCGGAAGCCACGCTGGTCCTTACCTGTCAGAGGGCTGTGTGGGGCTGTTTTTCCTGCTCGGTATTTCGTTGCTTCTTCAGTACCTGCACCGCCCCCATCGTGTACCGCGAGGCCGCAAACGTCATCTCTACCCCTAGGTAACCGTCCCCCGTTCGAATCTCGTACCCTTGGATGGTTCTCAAATGGGCAAACAGGGCAGATAGGTGTGGTGTACGTCACGATCTGCCCGAATCGCGTGCCTGGGGTTGCGTCGACACGGCCAGGATCGTCACCGTTTCGGCGGTCCGAACCGCCGGGTACTTGCGCGATCCGTCCCGCCCGTGTGGACTACGGCCAATGCTTCGCGCACGCGCGTGGCTGAGTTATTCCCCAAAACATGATCAGGAGGCAACCCGTGAGCGCGACCGCGGACCACGCGGAGGAGCGGACCAGCCCTGCCGTCAGGCTGGGTTTCCAGCCCGAGCAGGTGGTCCAGGAGATCGGCTACGACGACGACGTCGACCAGGAGCTCCGCGAGTCCATTGAGGAAGTCATCGGCAGCGATCTGGTGGACGAGGACTACGACGACGTCGCCGACGCCGTAGTGCTCTGGTTCCGCGACGATGACGGAGACCTGACGGATGCGCTGGTGGACGCCACCACGTACATCGAAGAAGGCGGGTCGATCCTCCTCCTGACGCCGAAGACCGGCCGGACGGGATACGTGGAGCCGAGCGACATCTCCGAAGCCTCGACGACTGCGGGTCTGTCGGCCAGCAAGAGCGTCAGCGTCGGCAAGGACTGGAGTGGCAGTCGGCTGGTGACGCCCAAGGCTGCGAAGTCCAAGAAGTGACGTCCCAGAGGTGACGTCCGAGAAGTGATGTGACGTTGAAGGGCCGGGTCCTTGTGCCCGGCCCTTCAACGCCCCTTCGGCGACCGCTGCGTAGGGTGTTCTCACCCAGACAGCCCCCAGAAGGGACAATCAGGCGATGGCGATCCAGGTCGGCGACAAGGCCCCCGACTTCGAGCTCAAGGACAACCACGGCCGTGCCGTGCGGCTCTCCGACTTCCGGGGCAGCAAGAACGTCGTCCTGCTCTTCTACCCGTTCGCCTTCACCGGCGTGTGCACCGGCGAGCTGTGCGAGGTCCGCGACAACCTGCCGCAGTTCGCCGACCGCGACACCCAGGTGCTCGCGGTCTCCAACGACTCCATCCACACCCTGCGCGTCTTCGCCGAGCAGGAGGGGCTGGAGTACCCGCTGCTCAGCGACTTCTGGCCGCACGGCGAGGTCAGCCGCGCCTACGACGTCTTCGCCGAGGACAAGGGCTGCGCGGTGCGCGGCACCTTCGTCATCGACAAGGAGGGCGTCGTGCGCTGGACGGTCGTCAACGCGCTGCCGGACGCCCGTGACCTCGCCGAGTACGTCAAGGCGATCGACACCCTGTGATTGTTCGGCTCCAAGGCCTGCGTGCAGCGGGAACCCGTCACTAGGATCGACTCGTTGATCCGATATATCCACGCACGACGGGGCTCCCCGCCCCAGGACACCAATGGAGGACTTCGTGGGAGTCAGCCTCAGCAAGGGCGGCAACGTATCGCTGACCAAGGAGGCCCCGGGCCTGACCGCGGTCATCGTCGGTCTGGGGTGGGACGTCCGCACCACGACCGGCACGGACTTCGACCTGGACGCCAGCGCGCTGCTGGTGAACAACGCCGGCAAGGTCGCCAGTGACGCCAACTTCGTCTTCTTCAACAACCTCAAGAGCCCCGACGGCTCTGTGGAGCACACCGGTGACAACACCACCGGTGAGGGCGAGGGCGACGACGAGGCGATCAAGGTCAACCTCGCCACGGTCCCGGCCGACGTCGACAAGATCGTCTTCCCGGTGTCGATCTACGACGCCGAGAACCGGCAGCAGTCCTTCGGCCAGGTCCGCAACGCGTTCATCCGCGTCGTGAACCAGGCCGGCGGCGCCGAGATCGCGCGCTACGACCTCAGCGAGGACGCGTCGACGGAGACCGCCATGGTCTTCGGCGAGCTCTACCGGCACGGTGCGGAGTGGAAGTTCCGCGCCATCGGCCAGGGCTACGCGTCGGGCCTGCGCGGCATCGCGCAGGACTTCGGCGTCAACGTCTGAGTCGCCCGAGGAATCCGAAGGCACCTGAAGTTCGTCCGGCGTCGCACCGTTTACGGTCGGCGCCGGACGCGCAGGACAACCGAAGAAGCAGTACCTAGGGGAGGACCAGCAATCATGGGCGTCACGCTCGCCAAGGGAGGCAATGTCTCCCTGTCCAAGGCCGCGCCGAACCTCACTCAGGTGATGGTCGGACTCGGCTGGGACGCGCGCTCCACCACCGGAGCCCCCTTCGACCTGGACGCCAGCGCACTGCTGTGCAAGAGCGGGCGCGTGATGGGGGACGAGTGGTTCGTCTTCTACAACCAGCTCACGAGTCCGGACGGCTCGGTGGAGCACACCGGCGACAACCTCACCGGTGAGGGCGACGGAGACGACGAGTCGCTGTTGGTGGACCTCTCCAAGGTGCCGCCGCAGTGCGACAAGATCGTCTTCCCGGTCTCCATCCACATGGCCGACGAGCGTGGCCAGACCTTCGGTCAGGTCTCCAACGCCTTCATCCGCGTCGTCAACCAGGCCGACGGCCAGGAGCTCGCCCGCTACGACCTCAGCGAGGACGCGAGCACCGAGACCGCGATGATCTTCGGCGAGCTCTACCGCTACCAGACCGAGTGGAAGTTCCGGGCGGTCGGTCAGGGGTACGCGTCCGGACTGCGGGGCATCGCACTCGATTTCGGGGTGAACGTGTCCTGAACGACAGCCGTTCAGGGGTTCGAGGAGGCGGCCTCCGGATCTGGCTCGAAGCCGATGACCTGCGGCTCTTTGGCCAGGACCAACCCAGGTGTTTCGCCCGTTGAGTTCGCATCTAGACTTCGTGGTCAAGGATGAGTAAAGCCGAGTACGGCGCGGGGGAGACCCGTACACACACGATTGGGTAGCCAGTGCTTCTGAAAACCTTCGGCTGGTCGTTCGCGGTCACCGCGCTCGGCCTGGTCGCAGCGGTCTTCTACGGGGGGTGGGAGGGCTTCGGCATCGTCGCGATCCTCTCCATCCTCGAGATCTCGCTGTCGTTCGACAACGCGGTGGTCAACGCCGGAATCCTGAAGAAGATGAATGCCTTCTGGCAGAAGATCTTCCTCACCATCGGTGTCCTCATCGCCGTCTTCGGCATGCGGCTGGTCTTCCCCGTCGTCATCGTGGCCGTCACCGCCAAGATGGGGCCGATCGAGGCCGTCGACCTCGCGCTCAACAACAAGGACCAGTACCAGGAACTCGTCACCGACGCCCACCCGGCGATCGCCGCCTTCGGTGGCATGTTCCTGCTCATGATCTTCCTCGACTTCATCTTCGAGGAGCGCGACATCCAGTGGCTGCGCTGGATCGAGCGGCCGCTGTCCAAGCTCGGCAAGGTCGACATGCTGTCGGTCTGCATCGCCCTGGTGGTCCTGCTGATCACCTCCTTCACCTTCGCCGCCAGCGCCCACCAGCACGGCGGCGGTCACGCCGACAAGGCGGAGACGGTGCTGATCTCCGGCATCGCCGGTCTGATCACGTACATGATCGTCGGCGGACTCTCCGGCTACTTCGAGGAGAAACTCGAGGAAGACGAGGAACGCGAGCACGAGGCGGAGGAAGAGGCCGCGCGCACCGGCAAGAAGCCCTCGGCCGTCGCCCTCGCCGGCAAGGCCGCGTTCTTCATGTTCCTCTACCTCGAGGTCCTCGACGCGTCCTTCTCCTTCGACGGCGTGATCGGCGCGTTCGCCATCACCAACGACATCGTGCTCATGGCCCTGGGCCTCGGCATCGGCGCCATGTACGTCCGTTCGCTGACCGTGTACCTGGTCCGCCAGGGCACCCTCGACGACTACGTCTACCTGGAGCACGGCGCGCACTACGCGATCGGCGCCCTGGCCGTGCTGCTGCTGGTCACCATCCAGTACCAGATCCACGAGGTCATCACCGGTCTCGTCGGCGTCCTCCTGATCGCCTGGTCCTTCTGGTCCTCCGTGCGCCGCAACAAGGCGCTGGCAGCGGCAGAGGGAAAAGCGGAGGGCTCGGACGACAAGACTGAGGTCTCGTCCGGGGTGTGATCACCTTCTGAGTGAGGAACGCTCTTGTGCGGGGCGGCCGGTGAGGAAACTGTCCTCCACGGCCGCCCCGCCGGTCTTCTCGGCGGACGTTCGTGGATGTGGATGTGGGGGGCGGGAATGGGCTTCTTCGACGGACTCCTGGGCAGCCGGGCGGCCGACTTCGACTCGGGCAACGCGGCCACCAACGCGATCGAGTTGACCAAACGGCACCACCAGGTGTCCCTGACCAAGCAGGGCGCCGCGACCGGCAACCTGCGCGTCAACCTGACCTGGCGGATGCGGACGTCCGACATCGGCGGGCCGCAGCGGGAGAGCCTGCTGCGGCACCCCTTCAAGGCGCTGCGGCCCCCGGAGGTCATCGGACACAGCCAGAGCATGGTGAACGTCGACCTCGACCTCGGGTGCCTGTACGAGCTGGCCGACGGCACCAAGGGCGTCGTACAGCCGCTGGGCGGGCTCCTGGGGGACGTGAACGGGCCGCCGTACGTGAAGCTCAGCGGGGACGACCGGTTCGGGTCGGCCTCCGGCGAGACGATGTACGTCAACCTCGACCATCGGGAAGAGATCAGGCGGCTGCTGGTCTTCGTCTACATCTACGACCAGACGCCGGCGTTCGACCGGACCCACGCGATCGTCACGCTGTACCCGAGCAACGGACCGCGGATCGAGATAGGCCTCGACGAGCGGCATCCGCAGGCGCGGTCCTGTGCGGTGGTGATGATCGAGAACGTGAAGGGCGAGCTGATGGTGCGGCGTGAGGTGCGGTTCGTGTACGGGTTCCAGGCGGAGCTGGATCGGTTGTACGGGTGGGGGCTCACGTGGGGGCGGGGTTACAAGGCGAAGGCGGAGAAGTAGCGCCCACGGCGGGTGGGGTTCCGTGGTCTCGCGGCCGACCGTCGTCCGTGGTTGCTCGCGCGGTTCCCCGCGCCCCGGAAAGCCGCAAGCTCCTGGCTGAGGGCTGTCCCGCAATCCCTGGCGGGCGCGCGACGACAGCTACGGCACCTCGCCGCGTTGTCGGAACGCCCGAATACATCCAGTATGCGGACGTGCCTCCGCCTTGCGATGCACCGCATCTGACGCCGCGCGCTGATCCACCAGGGATTACGGGACAGCCCTTAGCGGCCGATGAACTGGGGGCCCTGCGGCGGTAGACGGAAGGCGCCGTCCGGGTGGCCGTGGCCGTGGCCGTAGGTGGGGAGGTTGGCCGGGTAGCCGTAGGCCGGTTGTTGCTGGGGGACCGCCGCGGCCGGCTGCTCGGGGGGCAGGGGCTGGGAGAGGCTGGGGGTCTTGGGCGCCTCCGGGGCGGAGGCCCCCTCCGACTCGTCCACCGAGATGCCGAAGTCCGTGGCCAGGCCCTTGAGGCCGTTGGAGTAGCCCTCGCCCAGCGCGCGGAACTTCCAGCCCTCGCCGCGGCGGTACAGCTCGCCGCAGATCAGCGCCGTCTCCTCGCCCGTCTCGGGGCGGATGTCGAAGGTGGCCAGCGGCTCGCCCTCGGTCGTCGCGTCGTACAGCAGGATGGTGAGGGAACGTACGCGGTCGAACGTGACGCCGTCCGCCGAAGCGACCAGCAGAATCTGTCCGACGCCGGACTCGACACCGGTGAGATCTGTCTGGATGGTGTCGGTGAGGCCCTCGGCGACGCGCTTCTTGCCGAGCCGCCACACCTTCCCGGAAGGGTGCCGGGGCTGGTTGTAGAAGACGAAGTCCTCGTCGGAGCGCACCCGCCCGTCGAGGCCGAGGAGCAGCGCCGAGGCGTCTACGTCCGGGACCCCCTGCCCGGGGGTCCAGCGCAGCACGGCGCGCACCGTGGTGGCCTTCAGCGGGACGTTCGACCCCTTCAGCATCGCGTGCGTCATGCGGTCATCCTGCCTTCTCGGTCCTGCTCACGACAACGCGGGGTGCACGGCAACTCTCACGGGCGAGTTACCTGAAATTCATGCCTGGTGGGAACCTCTGACATGGATCCCTACGTACTATTACCGGCCACCTCTTGCCGAATCCACAGACTTACCTTGCATCACGGGGGAGATTCATGCGTCATTTCGGGCACCTCGCCCCTGAGGTGCGACAGCGCCTCTTCCACCGGGAGCCGTGTGTCTTCGACGCGGACTCTCCGGCCAGGCTGCTCTCCGCGGCTCTGGGCGCCACGCTGTACAGCCCGGCCACGCGGCCCCGGCTGGCGGACGACGTCGTCAAGCAGACCGGGCGCGGCGTGGTGTCGATGGTGCTCTGCCTGGAGGATTCCATCGGCGACGAGGACGTGGCGGCCGGCGAGGAGAACCTCGTCCGGCAGTTCGCCGACCTCGCGGGCCGTACGGACGTCGAGAAGCCGCTGCTCTTCATCCGGGTGCGGACGCCCGAGCAGATCCCCGACCTGGTGCGGCGGCTCGGAGACCGCGTACAGCTGCTGAGCGGGTTCGTGTTCCCGAAGTTCACCGAGGCCCGCGGCATCCCCTTCCTGGAGGCCCTCGCGGGCGCCGAGGCGGCGAGCGGACGCCGGCTGTTCGGCATGCCCGTGCTGGAGACGCCCGAGCTGATGTACCGCGAGTCCCGGGTGGACGCGCTGGAGGGCATCGCCCGCGCCGTCGAGAAGTACCGCAGCCGGGTCCTCGCGCTGCGCCTCGGCGTGACCGACTTCTGCTCTTCGTACGGGCTGCGCAGAGCGCCCGACATGACGGCCTACGACGTCCAGATCGTCGCCTCCGTGATCGCCGACGTGGTGAACATGCTGGGGCGGGCCGACGGCACCGGCTTCACGGTGACCGGGCCGGTGTGGGAGTACTTCCGGGTCCCCGAGCGCATGTTCAAGCCGATGCTGCGGCACAGCCCCTTCCTGGAGGGACAGGCCGTGGAGCTGCGCGAGAGACTGATAGAGCACGCGATGGACGGGCTGCTGCGCGAGATCTCCCTCGACCACGCCAACGGCCTGCTCGGCAAGACCTGCATCCACCCCTCGCACGTGCCGGCCGTGCACGCGCTGTCCGTCGTCAGTCACGAGGAGTACAGCGACGCGGCGGACATCCTGCGGCCGGAGCGCGGCGGTGGGGGTGTGCTGCGGTCGCAGTACACGAACAAGATGAACGAGGTGAAGCCGCACCGCGCGTGGGCCGAGCGCACCATGCTCCGCGCGGAGGTCTTCGGCGTCGCGCACGAGGACGTCAGCTTCGTCGACCTGCTCGCCGCCGGCATACCCGGCTGAACCTCCACCTCGCTCACAAAAGGGACGCATGAACAACGCATTGACTGCTCCCCTCGCTGAAGGGGAGGGGATTCCTGGCTCAGGCCGCCTTCTGGAGCATCGCTCCAGAAGGGCTTGCGCCCTCGGCGCCAGCCGGGTTCAGACCAGCCCGGGCGAGCATGACGCGGGCGGAGTTCTTGTCTCTTGGGGAGACGGCTCCGCATACGGTGCAGGCGTAGGTGCGTTCGGACAGCGGCAGCGCGTGCTTGGTTCCCGCCCCGCACTGCGCGCAGTCCATGGTGGTGTGGGCCGGGAGCACCAGGCGGACGTCGCGTCCGTGCTTGCGGCCCATCTCGATCAACGCCTTCTCGGTGGCGCCGATGGCGGCGTCCGCCGCCTTGCGCGCCATCGACGTCTTCGCGAGAAACTTCGGTTGGAAGTCCTCGTCGTACGTGACCATGACGTGATCGCGGTGGCACCGACATCGATCCCACTCGGCGAGCAACGCGCGGTGGGCCGTCGACGACACACACAGCCGGCACGCGTACCGGGCGTACCCGGTCTCGATGGCTTCCCCCGTTGTCGTCATGCCGCCGACGTAGTCCCACGATTCGCTTGTCCTTGCGGATCTCTGAACAATCACACGAACGGGTGGTCGCCCGCCATGCTCAGCAGAAGCCGGATTCATTCCCGTAAGCGGGAGATGCCCCCGCACCGGTCCGGAGTCCGGGTCACCTTCGGAGGTGCCTGGTGAACAACGGGGTCTGGTCCGGGACCTGGGTCGCCGAGCGGCTCGGCGTCGAACTCCTGGGTGACGACACCCTGACGGACCTGCTGGGGCTGGCCCTGCGCCGCAACCCCAAGCGGGCGCATCTGCTGGTCTCCAACGTGCTGGGCAAGCACGTCCCGCAGTCCCCGTCGGTGGTGCACGGCCACGGGTTCGCCCTCGGTCGCCGGGTGCGCGAGCTGCTCGGGGCCGAGGAGGCGGCCGAGGCGGTCGTCCTGGGCTACGCGGAGACCGCGACCGGCCTCGGCCACTGCGTCGCCGACGGCCTCGGCACCGCGCCCTACCTGCACTCCACGCGCCGCCCGGTCGCGGGCGTCGCGGCGGCGGGCGGCTTCGAGGAGTCCCACTCCCATGCCACCTCGCACCTGCTGCTGCCGGAGGACCCGGCGCTGCTGGTCGGCGACGGCCCGCTGGTCCTCGTCGACGACGAGTTCTCGACGGGCAACACGGTCCTGAACACCATCCGCGCCCTGCACGAGCGGTATCCGCGACGGCGGTATGTCGTGGTGGCGTTGGTCGACATGCGGTCGGCGGCGGACGCGGGGCGCCTGGACGTGTTCGCGAGGGAGATAGCCGCCCGCGTGGACCTGGTCACCACCGCCTCCGGCACGGTTCGCCTGCCGGCGGGGGTGCTGGAGAAGGGGCAGGAGCTGGTCGCGCGACACGAGTCGCCCGCGGGTGCGTCGGGGCCGGTCGCTCCCCCGCTCTCGGCTTCGCTCGAGCGGGGGGACCCCCATCGCGGCGGAGCCGCAGATCGACGCAGCCCAGCGCCCCTTTCGGGGGCGCTGGGAACGGCGCGACCAGCCACAGCGGACCCGCACCCGGACGACGACCGTGCCCCGCAGATGCGCCCCCAGGGCCGCCTCGCCCGCGTGGACCTCTTCTGGCCCCGCGGTCTGCCGGACGGCGGTCGGCACGGCTTCACGCCCCGGCACCGGGAGTGCCTCGAAGACGCCCTCCCCGCCATGGCCGCCCGCCTCGCAGAGGCGATACCGGCCGACGCGCGCCGCGTGCACATCCTCGGTTTCGAGGAGCTGATGTACGCCCCCCTCAGACTCGCCCGCGAGCTGGAACAGGTCACGGACGCGGAGATCCGCTACTCGACCACCACCCGCTCACCCGTCCTCGCGGTCGACGACCCCGGCTACGCGATACGCAGCCGAATCGTTTTCCCCGCCCATGACGACCCGGCCGACGGCCCCGGCGAGCGCTATGCCTATAACGTCGCAGGCGGTGGCTTCGACGCCGTCGTCGCCGTGGTCGACTCGGTGGCCGACACCGCCGCGCTGCACGCCCCCGACGGCCTCCTGGCCCAGCTCGCCGCGCACACCCCGCACGTGATTCTCGCGGTCGTGCCCAGTTACGTCCCCGAGCCGCTGTACGTACCCGAAAGGCCCGCCATGCTGCCCGAGCCCCTTCGCGGCCCCGCCTTCTCCTCGTACCCGCCCGAAGAGGTCGGCTGGCTGCTCCAGGACCTCTCGGACGTGACGCTGGAGGCGCCGACCGAGGAGCGGGAGGAGGCCATCCAGAGCGGCGGCGCGCACTACGCCGAGTCGCTGCCGGTGGAGTACCAGCCCAGCGAGCAGTACCAGGAGCTGTTCCACGCGGCCCTGGAGACCTCCGCGGCCCGTATCGCGCACGCCGTGGGCGTGGTCACGGAGACGGTGATCGCCGAGCGGAGCCCGCGCCCCGTCCTCGTCTCGCTCGCCCGCGCCGGCACCCCCGTCGGCGTGCTGATGCGGCGCTGGGCGCAGGCCCGGCACGGGCTGGACCTGGCGCACTACGCCGTGTCGATCGTGCGCGGCCGGGGCATCGACGCCAACGCGCTGCGCTGGCTGGCGGCTCATCACGACCCGCGGGACGTCGTCTTCGTCGACGGCTGGACCGGCAAGGGCGCCATCACCCGCGAACTGGCCGCGGCGATCGAGGAGTTCGAGGCGGGCGGCGGTGCGGCCGGCTTCGACCCGGAGATCGCGGTGCTGGCCGACCCGGGCTCGTGCGTGCGGACGTACGGCACCCGGGAGGATTTCCTCATCCCCTCCGCCTGCCTCAACTCGACCGTCTCCGGGCTGATCTCGCGGACCGTGCTGCGCGCCGACCTGGTCGGGCCGAACGACTTCCACGGCGCGAAGTTCTACCGCGAGCTGGCCGACGCGGACGTCTCGGTGGCCTTCCTGGACGCCGTGGCCGCCCGCTTCCCGGAGATCGTGGACGCCGTCGACGGCGCGGTGAAGGAGCTGCTCGCCGGCGACCGCACCCCGAGCTGGGAGGGCTGGCGGGCGGTCGAGCGGATCAGCGAGGAGTACGGCATCCACGATGTGAACCTGGTCAAGCCGGGCGTCGGCGAGACCACCCGGGTGCTGCTGCGCCGGGTGCCGTGGAAGATCCTGGCGCGGGCCGGCGCGGGCGCCGACCTGGATCATGTGCGGCTGCTCGCCGGACAGCGAGGGGTGCCCGTCGAGGAGGTCGACGATCTGCCGTACACCTGCGTGGGGCTGATCCACCCGCAGTACACGCGCGGCGCGACCGGCGCCGACGGCAAGGCGGTGGCGGTCTGATGCCGGTGCTGGTGGCGAGCGATCTCGACCGTACGCTCATCTACTCGGCGGCCGCCCTGGCGCTGACCATGCCGGACGCGCGGGCCCCGCGGCTGCTGTGCGTGGAGGTGCACGAGGCGAAGCCCCTGTCGTTCATGACGGAGACCTCGGCGCAGCTGCTGACCGACCTCGGCGACGCGGCCGTCTTCGTGCCGACGACGACCCGGACGCGCAAGCAGTACCAGCGCATCAACCTCCCCGGCCCGGCGCCGAAGTACGCGATCTGCGCCAACGGCGGCCATCTCCTGGTCGACGGGGTCACCGACCAGGACTGGCACGGGAGCGTCCTCGCGCGGCTGGCCGACGAGTGCGCGCCGCTCGCGGAGGTCCAGGAGCACCTGACGAAGACGGCGGATCCGCTGTGGCTGCGCAAGCAGCGGATCGCCGAGGACCTGTTCGTCTATCTCGTCGTGGAGCGCGAGCTGCTGCCCGAGGAGTGGGTGAAGGAGCTCGCGGCCTGGGCGGAGAACCGCGGCTGGACCGTGTCCCTGCAGGGCCGCAAGATCTACTTCGTGCCGAAGCCGCTGACCAAGAGCTCGGCCGTGCGCGAGGTGGCCCGCCGCACCGGCGCCGAACTGACACTGGCGGCGGGCGACTCGCTGCTCGACGCCGATCTGCTGCTGGCCGCGGACCGCGGCTGGCGCCCGGGACACGGCGAGCTCGCCGACACGGCCTGGACGGCTCCGGAGATCACCGCCCTGCCCGAGCGGGGCGTCCTGGCCGGCGAGCGCATCCTGCGGGAGTTCCTGAAGGGCGTCCGGGGGCAATAACCCTCAGGAGCTCAGGAGCTCAGGAGCTCAGGAGCTCAGGAGCTCAGGAGCTCAGGAGCAGCAGCCTCCGCCGCAGCAACCGCCTCCGCCGCCCCCGCCGCCCGAATTGGCCGCGGGGGCGGACTTCGTTCCTCCGACGGCCACCGTTGACAGAAGCTTGACCGTGTCCGCATGGCCCGCGGGGCAGTCGGCGGGGTCCGCGGACTGTGCCATCGGGCGGCTCAGTTCGAAGGTGTCGCCGCAGGTCCGGCAGCGGTACTCGTAGCGTGGCATGGGGCCAGAGTAAGCCCCTATGGTCGGACATGGCGTCAGCAGTTTCAGCTCTGTTCACTTCTGTCGTTTTCTTATGTGGAGAATTCGCGAAGAGCGCTGGTAATTTGAGAGCGCCGCGTTGAACCCCGAGGTCGGGAGGGTTCAAAATTTGCGGCCGCGTCAACGGCAACCATGTCAGGCCCTCGTAAGTCTGTACGTCTGCCTGCGAGCAATACGGAGTGCGGGAGGGAGACGCGTCGTGACCCAGGCGGGGCAGGGGGAGGAGCCCCAGGAGCCGGATGCCACCATGCAGTTGAAGGTCCCTGCCTCTTTCCGGGCGGACGAGACCATGCAGCTGCGAATGTCCGACATTCCCGCGGTGCCGGACATGTCCGAGGGCGACGAGGGCAAGAAAGCGCGTTCTTCGAAAAACCCGCGCAAAGCCCCCACCCCTTCCGTGTTTGCCCGAATATCCACGCTTCTGGGTCCTGGGCTCGCGCCGCTCATGGCCGTCCTCGCGCCGTACGTGGCTCGTGTCAAGCCCTACGTCCGCAAGCTGCGCCCGCAGTACCCGCGCCCGGGCCGGACCGGCTGGCGGCGCTGGATACCCTCCTGGCGGCAGTGCCTCGGCGGCTTCTTCGCCGCCATGGGCCTGAGCAGCATGCTGCTGGTCGTCGCCTACGCGGCCACCGACGTCCCGGACAACCTCAACTCGTACGCCACTCAGCAGGACAACGTGTTCTTCTGGGCCGACGGCACCCCGATGGCCCGCACCGGCTGGGTGCAGCGGCAGGCGATGCCGCTGAAGGACATCCCCGAGGACGTCCGCTGGGCGGTGCTCGCCGCCGAGAACTCGAGCTTCTACAGCGACCCCGGCATCTCCTTCAAGGGCATCAGCCGCGCCCTGTTCCGCACCGTCGGCCAGGGCGACACCCAGGGCGGCTCCACGATCACCCAGCAGTACGTGAAGAACGTCTACCTGAACCAGAACCAGACGATCAGCCGCAAGTTCACCGAGGCGATGATCTCGCTCAAGCTGGACAACCAGATGAGCAAGGACGACATCCTCGAGGGCTACCTCAACACCAGCTGGTTCGGCCGCGGCACCTACGGCATCCAGCGCGCCGCCCAGGCCTACTACGGCAAGGACGTCAGCCAGCTCAACGCCAGCGAGGCCGCGTTCCTCGCCTCCCTCCTCAAGGGCGCCGGCCTCTACGACCCCACCCTGAGCTCCGCCAACCGCGCCCGGGCCGTCGAACGCTGGTCGTGGACCCTGGACCGGATGGTCGACATCGGCAAGCTGACCAAGGCCGAGCGCGCGAAGTACAAGACGTTCCCCGAGCCGCTCAAGTCCAACCCGCTGTACGACACCGGTGAGCAGAGCGACTACCTGGTGGAACTCGCCACCCAGTACGCCAAGAAGGCCGGGAACATCTCCGACAAGGACTTCGACCTCGGCGGCTACCAGGTCTACACGACCTTCGACAAGAAGCGCGAGACGCAGCTCACCGACGCCGTCACCAAGGCCCGCAAGAAGGCCCTGGAGGACGATCCGAACAACGCCGCGGCCGCCCACTACGGCGCCTCCTCGGTGGCCGCCGACGGGCGGATCCTCGCCGTCTACGGCGGCCCCGACCACCGTACGCAGGGCTACAACGAGTCCAACGCCACGACCGTCCCGGCCGGTTCGGCCTTCCAGCCGTTCGTGTACGCGGCCGGCCTGGAACACGGCATCCACAAGACCCGCGACGGGGAGACCACCGACGTCACCGGCGAGTCGCTCTACGACGGCGACAACAAGGCGCTGCTGACCACCCCCGAGGGCTACTACTGGGACCGCAGCGGCAAGAGGTTCGCCACCGAGAACGACGGGGAGCGGTCCTACGGCAAGATCTCCCTGCACCGCGCGCTGGAACTGTCGGTGAACGCGCCGTTCACCCAGCTCGGCATGGACACGGGCCTGGACCTGGTGCGCTCCACCGCCGAGAAGTCCGGGCTGCTGGCCTCCAGCTTCGGGGCGCAGGTGCCCGCGCTGTCCACGGGCAGCGCCACGCCCAGCGCGATCCGCATGGCCAGTGGCTATTCCACCTTCGCCGCGGGCGGCAAGCACACCGAGCCGTACTCGGTGCGCATGATCACCAGGAACGGCACCAAGATCGCCCTCGAGACCCCGGCCGCGACCCGCGCGTTCGACGCCGACGTGGCCGAGGAGGTCAACTCCGCGCTCGCGGACTCCTTCGGCGCCGCCCACCCCGACGACGTGCCCGCTGCGCAGAGGGAAGCCCGGCGGTCCGGCTCGCTCGGCCAGGTGACCGGGAAGAAGGGCACCACGCAGGGCGACACCGCCGCCTGGTACGTCGGCACGGCCAAGGCCGTGTCCACGGCCGTCGTCGTCTACCGCATCGACCTCACCAAGAGCCTCGAACCGCTTCCACTGAAGGGCATCGCAGGCACGACCGAAGACAGCGTTCCCTACGGCATCTGGTCAGGTGCCATGAGCCCGCTCGGCTGACCATCGAGCAGGGCACCCCTGTCCCCGATTTCCGGAGAATGATCCGCACATGAAGTCACCGTCGGGCCGCCGCCGAAAGGCCCCGGCACCGCGCCGCCCCGCCACCCCTCACCCGGGGTTCATGACGCTGGCGGCGCTCCTCGTCGTCGCGTCCCTGGTGGGCGGCTACCTGGTGCTGAACCGCACGACCAACACCGCGCCGACTGCTTCCGCGGGGGAGAGCCAGAAGGGCGTGACGAAGGCCACCGAGGAGCCTGCGTGGGACGGCAAGACCCACGTCCTGGGGGACGGCTCCACCTCGTACACCGGGCCGCAGACGGGCCAGTTGAAGCCGGTCCCGCTCAAGCCCGGCGAGAAGCCGCCGCAGTTCGTCGTCTTCTCCTGGGACGGCGCGCTCATGGGCGACGACGGACTCTTCGAGCACTACCGGGAGCTGGGCGAGAAGTACAACGCCAACATGACCTTCTTCCTCACCGGCATCTACCTGCTGCCCAAGAGCAAGAAGAACCTGTACTCCCCGCCGCAGCACCCCAAGGGCTCGGCCGCGATCAGCTACCCCACCGACGAACACATCCGCACCACGCTGGAGCAGCTCGGGGAGGCGTGGAAGGAGGGCAACGAGATCGGCACCCACTTCAACGGCCACTTCTGCGGCGCCAAGGGCGGCAAGGACTGGAGCGTCGACGAGTGGAAGAGCGAGATCGACCAGTTCTACGAGTTCGTGGAGAACTGGAAGACCAACACCGGCTACACGGACATCGCCCCGCTGCCCTTCGATTTCAAGAAGGAGGTCACCGGCGGCCGGGCGCCCTGCCTGGAGGGCCAGGGGAACCTGCTGAAGGCCGCCAAGAGCTACGGCTGGCGCTACGACGCTTCCAACCCGGGAGGCTTCCAGATCTGGCCGGCGAAGAAGGACGGCCTCTGGGACTTCCCGCTCCAGGCGCTCCCGTTCGGCAACGTCCAGTCCCTGTCCATGGACTTCAACTTCCTGGCCAACCAGTCCGACGGCCAGCCCGACGGCGACCCCGCCAAGTACCCGCAGTGGGAGCAGGAGACCCTCGACGCCTACATGGCCGGTTTCAACCGCGTGTACTACGGCAGCCGGGCCCCGCTGTTCATCGGCAACCACTTCGAGGAGTGGAACGGCGGCATCTACATGAAGGCCGTCGACGAGGTCATCGAGAGCGTGTGCACCAAGAAGGACGTCAAGTGCGTGTCCTTCAAGGAGTTGGCCGACTGGATGGACGTGCAGTCGCCCGCGACGCTGGAGCGGATGCGCACGCTGGACCCGGCGCAGAACCCCGACTGGTCGACGGTCGTGAAGTGACGGCTGAAGCGGTCAGTGACGTAACCAAACCTCAACCGCAACCCTCTTCACAACTCATGCACACGTCATGCAAAGATGCCCTTCCCGGCATCCCCCCGCCGGGGCAAGAGGGGAAACATCAGTGAAGTCAAGGAAATTGAGCGGGACGCGCCGTCGCGTCTCGATACTCGGGGCAGTCGCGACCTCGGTCGTCGCCGGAGTCGCCCTGCTGCCCAACTGGTCCGCCGGTGCCGCGGTCACCGACGACCCCACGGTGGACGCGGGCACCAAGGCCACTTTCCAGCGGCTGGCGGACGCGGTTTTCACCGACCGCACGGACGCACTCGTCACGGGCAAGCAGGGCGACCGTGAGAAGCCGCTGACCAACGGCTTCTCCGGCGACGTCAAGCTGTCCTCCACCACCGCCCGCACCGAGGACGCCACGCTGTCCTCGCTGGGGCAGCGCAAGGACAAGCTGGCCAAGGCCGGCGAGAAGTACAGCAAGGCCGCCACCGTCGTCACCCTGAACGCCACGCGCGTGACGGGCCGTACGGCCAAGGCCGCGGTCACCGAGACCACGACCCTGACCTACGCCCAGGCGACCGGCAGCGCCCCGAAGACCACCGGCTTCCAGGCCCAGCACGAGCTGACCTTCAAGGCCGACAAGCAGGGCAACTGGCAGCTGACGGACATCCGCGACACCGACCAGGGCGGTCTCGCGGTGAACACGCTGTCCAAGCCGGCCACCGTCAAGGTGACCACCGCGGACGACACCATGCCGAACGCCCCGCGCGCGGCGACCACCCGCAACCCGGCCGCCGTCCCGAAGACCGGCACCGCCTATGACTACAAGGCGATGGCGACCTACGCCGAGAAGTACTGGAACGTCTACAACAAGGACTACCCGGACTACAACGGCCAGGGCGCCGGCGGCGACTGCACCAACTTCGTCAGCCAGTCCCTGAAGGCCGGCGGCTGGAAGCACGTCCCCGGCTACGTCTACGACTACACCAAGTGGTTCGGCAACGCCGACATCCAGTCGCACTCGTTCGTCGGCGTCAACGAGTGGTCCTGGTTCGCCCAGAACTCCAAGCGGACGACCAGCCTCGCGAACGTCTACCAGATGGAGGTCGGCGACGTCCTCCAGGTGGACTTCGACCGCGACGGGTCCAAGGACCACACGATGATCGTCACCTCCAAGAGCGGTGGCGTGCCGTACGTGACGTACCACTCCAACAACACGCTCCGCAGGTCGGTGGCGAGCCTCGTCGCCTCCTACCCGACCGCGTACTACTACGCGTACCGCACCTGATCCGGTACGCGCAGCCCGTCTGATCCGGCCGGCCCGTCACCTCGTCACTGATCGGGGTGGCGGGCTCGCCAGTAGGGGTTGTCGTGCGGCAGGGCGGATCCCACCCTGCCGTACATCCCGAAGACCATCAGCAGGATCCCGATCACAAAGCTGAGCATGCAGTTCTGGATCTCGAAGGCCAGGAAGTTGTAGTCCGTCTCCAGCAGCGCCATGTTCAGGAAGCCGCTGACGATGAACAGGACGCCGAGCGTCATGTTGAGGGTGGACGCGAAGTTCCCGCCGATCACCATGCCCACGAAGAGCAGCAGCCCGGCGGCGATCGACAGCCAGCTGAGCGCGCCGTTGGTGTTGAGGCTCCACACCTCGTCCCCACCGGTGTCGAAGAAGCCGATCTTGTCGATGACGCCGAAGATCCCGAAGACCAGCAGCCCGAGGCCCATCAGCCCGGCGCCGATCCGGTAGACCAGATTCAGCCGGTGGTCGACCGGCAGATGTTCATTGAACGCGATCCGCCGCCTGGGACGGCTGTGCAGTGCGTGTGCGGCCATCTCCGCCTCCTTGGGAGTGGACGTGCCGACGGAGGCCTTGCCTACTCAATATCCGCCCGTCGCCCCCCGGCGGCAATGTCGGACGCCGTCGGAACCGTCGGAACCGTCGGAGCCGTCAGTGCCCGGTGCCGCGCTCCTCGCGGATCAGGGACACCACGTTCGCGACCGCCCGCCGGACCGCCTCCGTCTCGGTCAGGAAGTGCCAGTAGTCGGGGTGCCGGCCCTCCAGCGTGGTGATCGCCCGCTCCAGCCGGGCCACCGAGTCGTCCAGCGGACGCGCATGCCGGGGATCGGGCGTGTTGCGCCCCGCCATGGCCAGCCGCTGCGCGTCCCGGATCGCGAACCTGGTCCGGTCGATCTCCGCCTGCGGATCCTTCTGCACGGCGTTCAGCCTGGTCAGCCGGTCACCGGCGGCCGAGACCGCTTCGTCCGTGTTGTTCAGCAGAGCCCGCACGGTCGACAGCAGCGCGGTCGCGTCCGGCCAGCGCTGCGCATCGCGCGCGGCCTGCGCCTCCGTCAGCTTCGCCTCCGCCTGCCGGACGCTCTCCCCGGCCTGGTCGGGAACATGCTGGAGGTCCTGCCAGCAGGCCGCCGCGAACCGCCGCCGCAGCTCGCTCAGGATCGGCTCCACCTGCCCCGAGCGCGTCTCCAGCGCCTGCGCGCGCGTGCGCAGCGACACCAGCCGGTGGTCGATCTCGGCCGCCCGCTCCGGCAGCCGCCCGGCCTCGAACCGGACCGCCTCGGCCTCCCGCGCGACCCGCTCCGCCCGCTCCAGCGTCTGCGGCACCCCGTGCTGCCCCGCGCCCTGGTTCAGCTTCGTCAGCTCGGGCGCGAGCGCCGCCAGCCGCGCCGCGAGATCGTCCGCCCGAAGCCCGCTCTCCCGTACGGCGTCCAGCGCGTTGGACGCGGCCAGCAGCGCCTGCCGGGCCCGCTCCACGGCGGGCGCGAGCCGGGCCAACTGGGTCTCGGCCTTGCCGAGCAGCGGGCCCAGACCGTCGGCGAACCGGTCCAGTTCCTGCTTGACGCGCCCCAACTCCTCCTTGGCGCGGGTCAGCTCGGTGCGCGCCTGGGCGGCCGCCGAGGCCTCCAGGTCGTCCCGGTCGAGATCGTGGGCGTCGACGGCGTCGATGTACTGGTGGCTGGCCTCGTCGATCCGCCGTCCGACGGCCTCGAAGTCGGCGACGGCCCGCCGGGCGGCCGGCGTGTCGTCCACGGCCTGGATCGTCTCGATCGAGATCCGCAGATCACGCTGCGCGGTGTCCAGCTCGTAGAAGGCGGCCGCCGCCGCGTCCTTCGCGGCCTGCGCCTCGGCCCGCTGGCCCTCCGCCCGGCCGCCGAACCAGCGCCGGGTGCCGCCGCCGGCGAACGAGGCGGGCAGCGCGAGGGCGACCACGAGGGGCAGGGCGACGAGCGTGAGGGTGTCGGCGAAGGCACGAAGGGGGGCGCGGAGTCGTGCGCGCGGCACCAACGGCGAATACGGCTGCGCTGGTGTCGCCGTCACCGGGTTCCTCCGAGGGTGCCCCGGCCTTCAGGCCGGGAAGGAATCGGGCCCCTGCGGAGCAGGGCAGGGAAAGCCGAATCGCCGTCAGGGCGATTCGGAGCCTGCCGGTTGAGCGGCGAGCGCGACCTCCAGGAGGTGGACGATCTCGCCGTTGACCGACCTGCGGTCTCGCTTCGCGAGTACGGCGAGACGTTCGTGAAGTTCGAGGGGGAGCCGGAGAGTGATGCGCTTCTCTTCATCCATGCCGACACCGTAGTTGCTTGAGTACATAGAGTTGCCATACGTTTGACGTCATGACGACATCGAAGCGACAGACGGAGGGCGCCGGGCTTGTCCGGTACACCTACCGGCTTCGCGTGTCGTCGACCGCAGGCACCGCCCTCCTCGCTGAGTGGGACCGCTGCCGCTGGATCTGGAATGAATGCGTGGCCAAGTCCCGTACCGTGCACGCCCACAACCGCGCGCACCCCGACGACAAGCTGGAGTGCGGTCCAGCCCGGCTCGACAAGATGCTGACCGAAGCCCGCGCAGCGATGCCGTGGCTCCGCGAAGGTGCCTCGGTGCCGCAGCAGCAGATCATCCGCGACTTCGCCAAGTCCCGCTCCAAGGCGCTGAAGGACATCGACAAGCGCCTGCCGATGCGGCAGCGCGCGGGCATGCCCCAGCACAAGAAGAAGCGCGAGGCGCTGCCCACGCTGAACTACACGCAGCGCGGGTTCCGGCTGAAGGGCGGGTGTCTGCGCCTCGCGGGCGGCATCGCGCTGACCGTGGTGTGGTCCCGCGAACTCCCGGCCGCCCCTTCCAGCGTGCGCGTGTACCGGGACGCGGTGGGGCACTGGTGCGCCTCGTTCGTCGTCGCCACCGAAGCCCGGCCGTTCCCCGAGACCGGTGCCGTCCTCGGCGTGGACTGGGGCGTCAAGGAGACTGCCACCACCACATCCGACACCCATGACCTCCCGCACCCGCAGCACGGGCGCAAGGCCCAGGCCAAGCTGACCCGGTACGACCGGATGACGGCTCGCCGCAGGCCGAAGAAGGGGCAGGCCGTGTCGAGAGGCTACCGGGAGGCGAAGAAGGAGCGTGCGAAGGCGTACTCGAAGATCGCCCGGCAGCGGCAGGACACCGCCCGTAAGTGGGCAAAGCGCGTTGTCCGTGACCATGACGCGATCGCCGTCGAGGACTTCCGGCCGAAGTTCCTCGCCAAGACGTCGATGGCCCGTAAAGCCGCTGACGCGGCGATCGGTGCCACGAAGACGGCCCTGATCGAGATGTGCCGCAAACACAGGCGGGGCATCCGCCTCGTCAACCCCGCGCACACCACCATGGACTGCGCGGCGTGCGGAGCGAGAACCAAGCACGCACTTCCTCTTTCGGAACGTACCTATACCTGCACCGCATGCGGAGCGGTGTCCCCCAGGGACAAGAACTCCGCCCGAGTGATGCTCGTCCGGGCTGGTCTCAACCCGGCTGGTGCCGAGGGCGTAAGACCTCCGGGAGCGCCGCTCCCGGAGGCAGCCTGAGCCAGGAATCCCCTCTCGTCAGGGAGGGGAGGATGTCAAATCCCTCTCCCGTGCTGGCTCTGGCCGGCATGCTGCACGCATCTGTATCTCCACCCTGCCCGGTGTCATTCTCTCACCGGTTAAGGACGAACACGCGGGTTCGTTAGTTCGCGTTCCTGACCGCGACTTTGCCGTCGGTCCGGGACGTGGATACGGGTTTGCGGGGCACGGCCCCCGGCAATGTAGGCTGTCGACTCGTCCTGGGTGCGTAGCTCAGGGGTAGAGCGCCTGCCTTACAAGCAGGATGTCGGCGGTTCGAAACCGTCCGCGCCCACACAGGTCAGAGGCCCCTTGCATGATCGGCAAGGGGCCTCTGTAGATCGTTCAGGGTATTCGGGAGCTCGACTCCCGAAGGGCCTCACGCCACGCTTCACAGCATCGAGCGGTACAGGCGTATGACCGTTCCGCATCGTGGGTGTGCCGAGCGCCCCGCATCGTGAACCCGGGAAGGACCCCGGCTCCCAGCCCTCCCAGCAGGCGTGGCCGCGCCGGCCGACCGGATCTGGATCGCCCGCGACGAGGACGGCACGGTCGTCGGCTCGATCGCCGTCGACCTGTCCCACGGCCCGCGCGAGGCGCATCTGCGCTGGTTCCTGGTCAGCCGGGAGGCTCGCGGCACCGGCCTCGGGCGGCGGCTGCTGAACGACGCGGTGGCCTACTGCGACGACGGCGGTGCCGAGGCGACGACGCTGTGGACGTTCCAGGGGCTCGACACGGCCCGCGCGATGTACGAGAAGCACGGCTTCGCGCTGGTCTCGGAGCAGTCCGGAGACCGCTGGGGAAGGAAGGATCGTCGTCGAGCAACTGTTCCGACGCCCGGCGCGGGCCGGCCTGCCGCGCGCCTGAGGCTCGCAGTGCGCGTGGGTCAACAGGCGTCGTACTTCCAGGCGTCGCCCTCCAGGGTCCACGGCTGCGCCTGCTGGTCGAACTTGGGCAGGCCCTGCACCTTGTAGGTGACTCGGGCCAGCGTGCCCGACACCTGGGCCGTGACGTCCGTCGCCGGGTGGTCCTCGCCGTAGTCCGCTTTCGCCTGCTCGACGACGCCGGCGTACGCGTCCTTGGTCGTCTGCTCGGCGCAGCGGGCGGAGAGCATGCCGTACGCGGTGTCGGTGTCGGCGGCGAAGTACGCGGCGGTGTAGACGGCGACGGCCGCTTTCAGGTCGTCGCCCTCGTGCTCGGCCGGGACGCTGACGGTCGGCTCGGCCGCGGGTGTCCCCGAGTCGTTGGCCGGGGCCGTGTCGTCGCCGGACGAGGAGCAGGCGGTGAGTGCGAGGAGCGCGGCGGTGAGTGTGCTGGCGGCGCGGATGCGCATGTGTCCCCCCACGGACAGAGCGGTCTGAAGGGGGCATCGTGCCATGGGGGGTCGGGCGGCGGGAGGGGACCCTACTCGTGCGCGTGCTTGAGGTTCATGCGGGCCTCGACCCGGTCCGGGGCGGCGAGCTCCGCCCAGTAGCGGTGGCAGGTCACGAAGACCGCGAGCTCGTGTTCGCGCTGTCGGAGCTTCTCCACCTCGGCCTGTTCGTCGGCCGTCCAGCCGGGGGAGGCGGGGCGCTCGGTCTTGCGCCAGCCGGTGTCGTCGCTGAAGCCGTCCAGGGGCTCGACCGACCAGGGGAGTCGCTTCAGCAAGGCCGACAGCTCGGCCCGGACCTGATGCAGCTCCTCCTGACCGGCGCGCAGGTCGCTGGGAAAGTCGTAGGTCTTGGCCACACGGCAATGGTACGCCTGTTCGAATTTGAGTGGCGAGCTCCTTTGGGGTGTTCGTGTGAACGTATGTTCGAGTGAGGGGGGTGACGTCGAGGTGGATCTCAGGTGTCCGTGCGGGCCCGGTCGAGGATCGTCACGCCCATTCGGTCCGTGAGCTGCGGGTCTCCGTTGAGGCGGTGGACGACCACCCAACTGCCGTCGGGCGTCGCCCCGGCGAAGAGCGAGGCGTGGCGGGTCGCGCCGTTGTGCCAGAGCAGCGGGCGGGCGGGGTCGCGTGGGTGAGGACACAGGTCGGGATGCGACGACGCATGACGGCCTCTGACTCCCTTCTTCCTGTCGTGGTGCTGTCCCGACGTTACGGGGTCGGACCCGGTTGTCAGACCCTCGCTCTACGGTGGGCGCATGGATCTCAACGGTGTGGAGCGAGTGCGGCTGGCGCCCTGGTCGGAGGGCGACTTCTGGTTGCTGGAGCGGGCCAACACTCCTGAGATGACCGAGCACTTGGGCGGGCCGGAGAGCGAGGAGAAGCTCGCCGACCGGCATCGGCGGTATGTCGAGCCGTTCAACGGGTGCATGTACCGGGTCACGCTCGCGGACGGCGGGGAGACCGTCGGCTCGATCGGCTACTGGGAGCGCGAGTGGCGGGGCGGGACGGTGTGGGAGACGGGCTGGGCGATCCTGCCCGAGTTCCAGGGCAGAGCCCTCGCGGCGTCGGCCGCCCGCGCGCTCGTCGACGTCGTACGGGAGACCGGCGGGCACCCGGCCCTGCACGCCTTCCCCGAGGTGGACCATCCCGCGTCCAACGGGGTGTGCCGCAAGGCCGGGTTCACGCTGCTCGGGCAGGTCGAGCTGGAGTACCCGAAAGGGAACCCGATCAGATCCAACGACTGGTACCTCGACCTGCGCACCGGTTCCTGAGGATCGGCGGGCCCGCCGGGTGGTGTCCGTCTACCGCGTGGTGTCCGACGACCGTGTGGCGTCCGCCAACTCCCTTACCAGGCGGGCCGTCACCGGCGTCGGCACGCCGTGTCGTTCGGCCGCGCGCAGCAACGCCCCGCCGATGGCGTCGAGTTCGAGGGGGCGGCCCGCCTCTGCGTCGCGCTGCATCGAGGACTTGGCGGTGGCGGCGAACGCGTCGTACCGGGCGAGTGCCTGGGCGGGGTCGGCGGGAGCGCCGCAGGCGGCGCTGACCGCGGCGGTCTCCTCGACCAGCGCGGTCAGCTCCTCACGGTGCCGGGTGCGCACATCGCCGAGCGGCAGGCCGTACCGGGTGGTGAGCAGGGCGAAGGGCGCGAGGAACGCCATCTTCGCCCACAGTGCGGCCGTCTCGTCCGGCAGGACGCGCACGGTCGGGCCGGCCGCCGTCAGCGCCTGCGCGAGCGCGTCGAGGCGGGGCCGCGGCACGGCGTCGCCGGTCAGGTCCACCTCCGCGAAGGCGCTCCCGTGCTCGATCACGCCCGGGGCGACCCGGGTCGACTCGACGCGGATGACGGCCGGTGCCACCCGGTCGGGGCGGTGGAGGCCGCGCAGGACGGCCGGGTGTTCGACGCCGTTCAGGAACGGCACGAGGAGGGTGTCCTCGCCCAGCGCGGAGGCCGGGACGCGGGTCAGCGCCGCGTGGAGGGCGGTGTGCTTGACGGCGATCAGGACCGCGTCGACCGGGGCGCGCAGCTCGGTGTCCGCGTCCACCCGGGCCGTGAACTCGCCGAAGGGGGTGCTGCGGACGCGGATGCCGTCGGTGCGCAGAGCCCTGGCCGTGTCCTCGCCGGCCAGGCAGGTCACCTGGTGGCCGGCCCGGGACAGCAGGGCCGCGAGCAGACCGCCCACCCCGCCGGGGCCGAGGACGGCGACGGTGCGTATGTCGTTCGCCATGATGCTGTTGTTCCTCTCGTCGGTCGACCCCGCGGGTGCGGTGGCCGCCTCTGAAGTGATCATGGCATGCGGCCGGGGAGACGCAGAGGGAATCGAAGAGGAAGTCGGAGAGGGACGTCGGAGAGGGAACCGGAGAGGGAGACTGGGTACATGTGCCGGAGTATCAAGACGCTTCGTCCGCCCGCGTTGCCCGAGGAGGCGACGGAGGACGAGATGCGCGCCGCAGCCCTGCAGTACGTCCGTAAGGTGTCCGGCTTCCGGGCGCCGGCCGAGCACAATCGGGAGGTGTTCGAAAGAGCGGTCGAGGTCATCGCCGCGGCCACGGCCGAACTGTTGGACGGCTTGGAGGTGCGCGGCTCGGGCCGCAGCGTGGCGGCAAGCGCCTAGGGGGCTTCTGATGGATCTCCGCGGCGTCGCGACGCCCGGCACGCACTCTCGCCGCACCGGGCGAAAGCCCTAGTAGCTCCGCTACGA